>NZ_QRHU01000020.1:0-41348 GCF_003470945.1 Collinsella sp. AM23-17
CTTGCAGCGACGGACCTCGGGACGCTCTTACACCACGTCTGCGCGCGCCACCGCGCGACCCGTTCTGGACGCAGATTCCGGGACGTACTTTCCGCAACGCCCGGTCATCCCATGCCCTCACAATCTCGGCGTATAAAAAACGAGGGAAGGCACGTGTCCTTCCCTCGTTACGGGCAATATGTAGCCGCTTGCCTACATCAGGCGCAGGCTGACGTCCTTGAGCTGGGCGCCGCTAACGGCACTCGGGGCGCCCGACATGAGGTCGGAGCCGCTGGCCGTCTTGGGGAACGCCATGACGTCGCGGATGGAGTCGGAACCGGTGAGCAGCATGCACACGCGGTCCAGGCCCAGAGCGAAACCGCCCATCGGGGGCGCACCAAACTTGAGCGCCTCCATGAGGAAGCCAAACTGAGACTCGGCGCGCTCTTCGGTAAAGCCCAGGAGCTTGAGCATGGACATCTGCATCTCGGCGTTGTGGATACGCATACCGCCGCCACCGGCCTCAAAGCCGTCCATGACAAAGTCGTAGGTGCAAGAACCGGCTGCCAACGGATTGGCCTCGATCTTGGCGATGTCGGTCTCGGTCGGCAGGGTGAAGGGCTGGTGCTCGGCAGCGTAAGCCTTGCGGTCCTCGTCCCAGTGGAACAGCGGGAAGTTGACGACCCACAGGAAGTCGTGGCCCTCGCGCTTGATCTCGAGCGCGTTAGCCATGTGGGAACGCATGCCGCCCAGGATCTCGTCGGAGAGCAGGCGCGGGCCGGCGGCGAACATCACAAGGTCGCCGGGCTCGACGTCCATGCGCTCGCGCAGGGCGGCCATCTCCTCGTCCGAGAAGAACTTGACGATGGGGCTGTTGATGGAGCCGTCCTCGCGGAAAGCGATCCAGGCCAGGCCCTTGGCGCCAAACGTGGAAGCCACGCCGGCAAGCTTATCGATCTTGGCGCGAGCCCAGGCACCGGCGCCCTTGGCGTTGATGGCCTTAACGACAGAGCCCTCCTCGTTCGCGGCAGTCGCAAAGACCTTGAACTTGGAGTTGGCGAAGATGTCGGTCAGGTCGACCAAGTGCATGCCATAGCGGGTATCGGGCTTGTCGGAGCCATAGGTGTCCATGGCCTCCCAGTAGTTCATGCGACGCAGCGGCGTGGGCATCTCGACACCCATGCGGCCGAAGGCATCGGCAAGAACCTCTTCGAGCGCGCTCATAACGTCGTTCTGGTCCACGAAGGACATCTCGATATCGACCTGGGTGAACTCGGGCTGACGGTCGGCACGCAAGTCCTCGTCGCGGAAGCACTTGGCAACCTGATAGTAGCGCTCGACGCCACCGACCATAAGCAGCTGCTTCAGGAGCTGCGGGGACTGCGGCAGGGCGTAGAAGTTGCCCGGCTGGATGCGGCTGGGGACGATGAAGTCGCGGGCGCCCTCGGGCGTGGACTTGAACAGGGAGGGCGTCTCGACCTCCATGAACTCACGGTTGTGCAGCGCCTCGCGAATGGCAAAGGTAAAGTCGGAGCGCAGCTTGAGGTTGGCCATCATCTCGGGACGACGGAGGTCCAGATAGCGATAGCGCAGACGGGTGTCCTCGCTGGTCTCGATGCCGTCCTCGATCTGGAACGGCGGGGTGACGGACGTATTGAGCACCTCGGCGTGGTCGGTCAGGACCTCGATCTCGCCGGTGGCGAGCTTGGTGTTGGTGGTCTCCTCGCCACGGGCGCGCACGACGCCGTGAATCTTGATGGGCCACTCGGGACGCATGGTCTCGGCGATCTTAAAGGCGTCGCCGTCGGAGTGCTCGGGGTCGAAGGTAAGCTGCGTGATGCCCTCACGGTCGCGAAGGTCGCAGAAGATAAGGCCGCCGTGGTCGCGGCGACGGCTCACCCAACCGGTGAGGGTGACCTCTTCGCCCACGTTCTCGAAGCGAAGCTCGCCGCAGGTACGGGTGTGCATGGAATGCTCATCGATGGGACGGGTCTGGCTCATACCAGTGATCCTCCTTTATGGATCTGTGCCGCCCCGTGTCGTTCCGGGCGGCGTCGTACAGATTTGCCCAGCCTGCGTAAACCGCGCAGCCAGACATGGCGTTCTATCTTATCGCACTCGCGTCGATGTGCCGCGAAAAAGTGGCTCCTGCCCAAAGACTTGACGGAGACGAAACAATTGACGCGCCGCGACACCCGCCCGCGCTCGTCACGTGCGACAATATGCCCCAATAAAACAGCACTCGGAAAGGCCCGCCATGACTGCACGCCTCATCGTTATGGATATCGACTCCACGCTCATCAACCAGGAGGTCATCGACCTGTTGGGCGAAGAGGCCGGCGTGGGCGAGCAGGTGGCACAGACCACCGAACGCGCCATGCGCGGCGAGCTTGACTTTAAGCAGGCGCTCGTGGAGCGCGTGGGGCTGCTCGCCGGCCTGGACGAGAGCGTGTTCGAGCGCACCTTTGAGCGCGTGACATTTACCCCCGGCGCGTTGGAGCTTGTGCGCTCGGCACACAGCAAGGGCTGGAAGGTCGGCGTCGTGAGCGGCGGTTTCCACGAGGTCGCTGACAAGATCGTGGCTGCCGCGGGTATCGACTTTTGCCTGGCTAACCGCCTGGAAGTCGTAGACGGCAAGCTCACCGGCAAGCTGGCGGCAGACATCGTGACCAAGGAGTCCAAGCTCATCCAGCTGCTAGATTGGGCAGTTGAGTGCGGCGCCGACATGGCCCATACCGTCGCGATCGGCGACGGTGCCAACGACATCCCCATGATTCAGGCCGCGGGCACGGGCATCGCGTTTTGTGCCAAGCCCAAGACGCGCGAGGCCGCCCCGTTTGCCATCGACGAGCGCAATCTGATGCTCGCCATGGACATCATCCTGCGCGACTAGCCAATCCGTCTAGCAATTGAATCAGTCTGTCCTATAGTTTCCGAACAATTCTGCTTTAGTGTTCGGAAACATACCCTTTGAGTGCTAAACTTTGCGCCGTCGAAGGGAACATATATGGATAAGCGAGATCTAGAGCAGCTGCTGAGCGATGTTGCCGGCGGAGCAGTCACCCCTGCCGACGCCCTCACGCGCATCCAGACGGCTCCGACCGCCGATTTGGGCTTTGCGCAGCTCGACCTTTCGCGCGGGGTGCGCCAGGGAGCCGGCGAAGTTGTCTACGGCGCCGGTAAAACCGCCGAGCAAATTGCCGCCATTATCAAAGCATTACTCGATGCCGGCCAGGAGCGCATCCTGGTCACGCGCCTGGACGACGAAAAGGCAGCCCGCACCTCGGAGCTCCTCGGCAACGGCATCGACCTGGGATATGTCCCGGACGCCCAGCTCGCCCTGGTGGGTGGCAAGCCCTCCCCCAACGGCAACGGACGCATCGTCGTCGCCTGCGCCGGCACGAGCGACCTGCCCGTTGCCGAGGAAGCCGCGTTGACGGCCGAGTTCTACGGCAACGAGGTCGATCGCCTCTACGACGTGGGTGTCGCCGGCCTGCACCGCCTGCTCGCTCATGCTGAGGAACTTGCCCAGGCGCAGGTGGTCATCGCCATCGCCGGCATGGAGGGCGCCCTGGCGAGCGTCATCGGAGGCCTTGTGAGCTGTCCGGTCATCGCCGTCCCCACCAGCGTGGGCTATGGCGCGAACTTTGGCGGCATGGCCGCACTGCTCGCCATGCTCAACTCCTGCGCCAGCGGCGTTTCGGTCGTCAATATCGACAACGGCTTTGGTGCCGCCTACCAGGCAAGTCTTATCAATCATCTGAGCGCCGGCACGTCCTGCGCCCGCTAAGGAGCATTTCATGTCCAACCATCAGCACACGCTTATCATCGACGGCACCTCGGGCATCAGCGGCGACATGACCGTCGCGGCCCTGCTCGACCTGGGCGCCAGCGAGGAGCACCTGCGCGAGCAACTTGCCACGCTGCCAGTCGACGGCTTTGCGGTCGCTGTCACGCGCGTAAACAAGCATGGCATCGACGCCTGCGACTTTGGTGTTCAGCTGGCAGAGGAGCTCGAGAACCACGACCACGACATGGCCTGGCTCTACGGCAACGAAGCGGGCACCGAGCACACACATGAGCATGAGCACCACCATCATGATCATGGCGAGCACGAACACGAGCACTGCCACGAGCATGACCATGAGGCCCACGGTCATGGCCACGAGGGTCACCATCACGCCCACCACCATCACCACCGTTCTTTGGCGGATGTCACCGCCATCATCGATGACTCGCAGCTAAGCGATGGCGCCAAGCGTCGCGCGCTCGCCATCTTTACCGCGCTCGCCGCCGCCGAGGCCAAGGCCCACGGCAAAACGACCGAGACCGTCATGTTCCACGAGGTGGGCGCCGTCGACTCCATCGTCGACGTCTGCTCTGTCGCCATCTGCCTCGATGACCTAGGTATTGAGGACATCGTGGTCGAGTCGCTCTCCGAGGGTCACGGCACCATCCGCTGTGCCCACGGCCTTATGCCCATTCCTGTCCCCGCTGTCGTCAACCTGTGCCAAGCGGGCAATATCGCCCTCACGCCCGCGCCGGTCGCCGGTGAGCTCGTGACGCCCACGGGCGCCGCCATCGTCGCCGCACTGCGCACGTCCGAGCACCTGCCGGCCCGCTACCGCATCGAGGCCGTCGGCTACGGCGCCGGTAAGCGCCCCTACGAGGGTTGCTCCGGTACGCTCCGCTGCCTGCTCGTTCACACGGACGCATAGCCATGGATGCCCGCAAGGCAAAAAGCCGCGCCGCCATCGTCGCGGCGTTCTCCGAACTGCTGCGCGAAGAGGACTACGGCAAGATCACCGTCGGCGACATCATCGCTCGCGCCCATGTGGGTCGGGCCACGTTCTATGGCCTCTTCAAGAGCAAAGATGACCTACTGTCCGAACTCGTGAGCGACATCTGCACCCACGCCCTCGACGACGATGGCACACCGCTCGATGATCCGCTCGTACAAGTCGAGCATATCCTCAACAACCTCTGGGAACGCCGCCAGGGCGTACGAGCCCTCGTAGCCGGCGCCGGCTCACGCGTCTTCGCCGACTGCTTACGCAAGACCATCATGTCACGAGCAGCCGAAACCGTCCCCACCGACCCAAACGGCGCCGCCGCCACCATGGACCGAAGCTTCCTACTACACCACATAGCCTCAAGCTTCGTAGGAATGGTCCAATGGTGGGCCTGGCACAACTTCCAAGCCCCAAAAGAGGACGTAGCCAAAGACTACCTATCAGCCATAAAACCCCTCTTCAACTAAGTAAGAAGCTCATCCCAAAGCATCACCCCAACCTAGGGCGCCACGCATCCCAAAGTGTCAACAACAGCTCAACGCCCCTATCAGCAACAAGCCCCTCCCATCCAAATTCAGATATATGTTGGGTTGCTTGCTCGAGCGCAGCAAAGATCCCGCAGCTGGCCGCATGGGGTAACTTCCCAGCGCATTCCGCAGGACGCAAAAAGGCTCGCCGCACGAAGTGCGCAGCGAGCCTTTTTGCATGTCCGAGGACGCGCTGGGAAGTTACCCCATGCGGCCAGCGGACAACTATGTAGCCTTCGACTAGAACATGCCCAAGAAACCATGCACAAACAGCGCGGCCACAATAGCACCGACAAACGGCGCGATGCCAGGAACAAGCAGACCATACTTCCAGTTGTTGTCAGCCTTGTTCTTGATCGGCAGCACCTGATAGGCCATGCGAGGACCAAGGTCACGAGCCTGGTTCATGGCGAAGCCGGTGATGCCGCCCATGCCCATGCCGACAGCCCAAACGATCAGGCCGACGCAGATTGCGAGCATCAGAACGTTCTCGCCGGCGCGGCTAGCGGCAGCAAGGATGGCGCTGATGAACACGAAGGTGCAGATAGCCTCGCAGAAGAAGTTACGAGCATAGTTCGTGCCCTCGGTGGTGGGGTTGGTCGAGAAGATGTTGCGCTGGGCAATGGGGTCGACGACGCCCTCGGAAGCCTTGAACTCATCGGCATACATAAACCAAGCGATCACGGCACCCACAAAGCCGCCGAGCATATCGGCAAGCATGAAGGGGATGCAGTTGCCCCACGGCACCAGGCCGACGATGCACTGGGCAAGCACCATGGCGGGGTTCATGCACACAGCGCCACCAAAGACAAACAGGCAGACCGAGATGCCAAAGGACCAGGTGGTGATGGCAAACATATGGCCGGAGCCCTGATACTTGGTGCCCTTGAGCACGGTATCGCAGTGAACACCCACGCCAAAGACGATCATGAGGGCCGTTGCGCCGAATTCGCAGAGGAGTTTGGTAAGCATAAAACCTTATCTTTCTTGTCGGTTATAAACGATTCGTTTAAGCCGCGCGCTAGTGCTGTGCGACAACAACACCCAGGCCATCGGGGATGACGGCGACCTTGGCATCGGCACCCTTCATCTCAAAGGCGAGCTTGAGCGCTTCCTCGATAGTGTTGACCGGCGTCATGTGCATATCCTTGAGCATCTGGTGATCGCACAGGTCGGTGACCATGATCACAGGGTGATGCGCCAGGATGCGGGCAAAGATCTGGCTCGTCCACTGATCGGGCAGGGTCTCGTCCTTAGGACGATCGATGCAGGCGCGCTCAAACTCTGCCGGATCGTTGTCGGCGATGTTGTGATAGAAGCCCTCGCCGCCGTGACCGTCGGCACAACCGGCGACGTCGATGATCACGCCGCCCTCGGGAAGCGTGGCCTCGGCAGCGCACATGCCCTTCACAGCCTGATAGATGTTCTGATCGAGGGGGTAGCCGCCGTTAGTGGTAATGGCGATCTCGCACTCGACGGGCTCAACGCCGGCAAGGCTCTTCACGAACTCGCAGCCAGCCTCGTGCGCCTTGTGGATGTCGCCGGCAAAGGAGCCAATGACCTCGTGCTTGCCGTTGAGCACCACGTTGAGCACAAAGGCAAGGTGAGCCATCTCGGCGGCGGCAAACATGTCCTCGCTCACGTGGTTGTGGCACAGGTTGCCGGCACGCGAGTGGGAATCGTTCACAAACTGACCGTTGTGGTTGTACATGATGGTCTTGTAGCTGGCGATGCCAGGCAGGACGGACTTGCGGCTACCAGAGAAACCGGCAAAGAAGTGCGGCTCAATAAAGCCCTCGGCAAGCAGCAGATCGCAATCGGCCGCAATCTTGTTGATGATGCACTCGCCACCAGAAGGCAGGGTGCCGATCTTTTTCATCATGCTGTCGTCAGTCGCGACGTGCATAACGATTTCTTCGTTGGCAACGATCTCCTCGCCGTACTTGTTGACGAGCTCCTCGTGCGTCGACGGACGGTGCATACCCGTAGCAACCAAAATACGCACGCGAGCCTCAGGCGCAGCGGAATGGATGTGATGCAGCAGAATAGGCATCGTCACACGCGAGGGAACGGGACGCGTGTGGTCGGAGCTAATGATGACAATATCCTTCTTGCCAGCACAAAGCTCCTCGAGCGAAGGCGAGCCGTAAGGGTTGGCAAGCGACTCCTCCACCAGCTCTTCCTGCGATTTCGTGGTCTTAAACTCGTTTTGATGACCTTCCATCACACCCGCGAAGTTCTTATCCTCGAGTTCCAGATGCAACGTCTTGTGGTCAAACGGCAGTTCACATTCAAACAATGACGAGCGCCCTCTTCCTTTCAACTGACACACTAGATAAACCGTTGGAAGGATACGCCGCTCACCGAAAAACACCACCGTCTACCGACTCATTAACACAACGTTCATATTTGACCCACAACAAAACGGCCGCGATCCCAAACGGGACCGCAGCCGCTACAGTCGTAAGGCGCGAAGCGCGCCTTTCTTCCCTTCAACCAGTAATCCGCCGAAGACCGAGGACGAAGGGACCCGACGGGTTTCCCTCTGAATGCATTCCGCAGCACGAAGCCCCATCAAAGTGCGCGAAGCGCGCCATCTTTTCCCCAGCCAGTAATCCGCCGAAGACCGGACATCGCAGGGCCCGCCATCAGCTTACTTTTAGGCACACTCCGCAGGACGCAAGAAGCCCTCGCCGCACAAAGTGCGCAGCGAGGGCTTCTTGCATGTCCGAGGACGTGCCTAAAAGTAAGCTGATGGCGGGCCCGGACGACTACAGGGCTATCGATTACCCCGTGTTCTGCAAACCTGCCGAGACGCCGGTCACAGTCGAAAGAATCAGGCTCATGTACTCGGCCTTCTTCTCCTCGGCCATCTCGTCCTGGTTCATACGCACCTCGCGAAGGGCGCGGACCTGGGCGATGGACAGGGCGTCGACGTAGGGGTTACGTACACGGACGGCGCAGCCGAGCACGCGACGGCGCTGCAGCGGCCACTCGTCACCGACGATGGCAAGGACCCACTTACGCGTGAGCTGCATCTCGGTGAAGACCTTCTTAGACAGATCATCGCGGTCGCCCAGGTGCAGATACATCTTGGCGATGCGCTGATCGGTCTTGGCGATCGACATCTCGATGTTGTCGATAAAGGTGCGGAAGAACGGCCACTCCTGGTAGGCAGCCTTGAGCTGGTCAAGATCGCCAAGCTGCTCGCAGGCGGTGCCCAGACCGTACCAAGCGGCCAGGTTAATGCGCGCCTGGCTCCAGCTGAAGATCCACGGGATGGTACGCAGGTCATCGAGCGACTTGGCGCCCAGACCGCGCTTGGCGGGACGCGAGCCGATCGGCAGCAGACCGACCTCGGTCAGCGGCGTCACGGTCGAGAACCACGGTGTAAAGTCCTCGGTGTTCAGCAGGTCCAGATAGCGTTCGTGGCTTGCAGTGTTGAGCTTCTCGGCCATATCCCAGAACTTCTGCGTGGTCTCGGTGTTGGTCTTCTCGACACTCGGGGCCGACTGCAAAAGCGTTGCGGCGGCAACGGACTCAACATGGCGCTGAGCCAGCGTGCGGTTGCCGTAACGGGCAAAGATGACTTCGCCCTGCTCGGTGAGCTTAAAGAAGCAGTTGACCGAACCCTTGGGCTGCGCCAGCACGGCCTTGTTGGCCGGGCCGCCGCCACGGCCCACGGCACCGCCGCGACCGTGCATGAGCACCAGGTCGATATCGTTCTTCTCTGCCCACTTGGCGATGCGCTCCTGCGCGGAGTGCAGCGCGAGCATGGCCGTGGTAGGACCGGCATCCTTGGAAGAGTCGGAATAGCCCAGCATGACCTCCATGCGGCGGTTGGTCTGGGCAAGGCGCTTTTGCACCACGGGCAGCGTAAGCATCTGGTCGAGCACGTCAACGCAGCCCTCGAGGTCCTCGAGCTGCTCGAACAGCGGGATCACGTCGAGCTCGGGAACGTCTTCCTCGTGTGCGAAGGACAGGTGGGCCAGCTCAAAGACGTCGGCCACATGCTGGGCACTCTTGGTAAACGAGATGATGTAGCGGTGTGCCATCTTCTTGCCGTAGCGCTTTTGGATGGAACCGATGGCACGGAAGGTGTCGATGACCTCGCGCGTCATGGGCTGCAGGTCACCATGGATACCGTTCTCGTGGATATCCTTGAGGGCGCGGGCGTGCACCACGGAGTGCTGACGGAACTCCATCTCGACCATATGGAAGCCGAAGGACTCGACCTGCCAGATGATGGTTTGGACCGGACCGTAGGCGGCACGGACGGCACCGCAGGCAGCAAGCGAACGCTGGACGACGCGCAGGTCATCCAGGAACTCGTCGGCGCTGTGGTACATGGTGTCGGTGATGCGGCGCACGGTGGCGTTCAGGCGGTCGGCCATGACGAGCATGACGGCGCGATGCGGCTCGTGCTCGGAGATCAGCTCGGCGCGGGCCGTGTAACGAGGGCTCATCTCGACCTGATGGTTCCACAGGTTAATGAGCTCGGCAGAAGGCTTGCTGTAGGTGGCCTCGAGCGTGAGGTTGTGGCCGATGCGGCGGCACTTGTCCTCGAGCTTGAGCACCATGTGAGTGAAGTACTTGGCGGCGACTTCGCGGCTCACCTTGGCGGTGACGTTGGGGTTGCCGTCGCGGTCGGAGCCGATCCAGCTGCCGGGATGGAAGAACGCCGGGCACAGCGGCGGCACGGTACCGGCCTTGTCGCCCAGCACCCAGTCGTCAAAACGACGGTAGATGACGGGGATAACGTCGAACAGCGTGTTATCGAAGATGTCGATGATGGTATCGGCTTCCTCGACCGGCGTGGGCTTCTTGAGCGCGATGGGGCTCGTACGCACCAGGGCGTCGATCTCCTGCAGCATATGGCGCTCGTTCTCCACCAGGTCGGAGCCGCCCAAACGCGGACGCTCCTCCAGCAGGTTGGAGATACGGCGAATCTTGCCCTCGACGGCCTTACGACGGGCCTCGGTGGGATGTGCGGTAAAGACAGGGTGGAACTCGAGCTTGCCGAGCAGCTCATTGGCACCCTCGACGCCCATCTCGTTTACCAACTGGTGATAGGCGACGGTGAGTTCGTTGGCGGGATCGACCTCGGTATCGGTCGATGCGCCGGCCTCGCGCTCGCGCAGCTGCGCCACACGGTAGTTCTCCTCCGACAGGTTTGCCAAGTGGAAGAAGCTCGTAAAGGCGCGAACGATGACCTGCTGCTTATCAAGCGGCAGGCTGTCAATCAAATCGACGACTTCGCGAAACGCCACGGCGGTGGGCTCGTCGGCAGTGGGCACGCCCTGTTCGTCAACGGACTCGTCGGCAGCGCGGCTACCGGGGTTGCCAGCATTGACCACAATCTCGGCTGTCAAAATCTTGTCGAACAGGTCCGCGATCTCGGGATCATACTCGCTAAGCACACGACGTTCCAGGCGCAGGAACAGCGCCAGATTATCGCGCAGCTCCTCGGGGATCTCGATCTCGGCGAGACGCTCCCTGGACTCGGCATTCGAGCCGATTCGGTTAACGAGGCGGTTGACCACGGCAGCGACGCGCGCCGCGGCTTCGGGTACAGACTGGTTGCTTAGGTTCTCAGCCACGTTTCCTCCCATTCCTCCTTCTATGCACGTAACATGTGGTATTCATTATAGGCGCTTGAGAAATACTTTCGACACTGATTGCGCTTTACCACACAAAAGTATTTTCTGCATTGCAAGGGTTTTTGCCCCAAATGGTCGTATTTCTCGGTGGGCGGCATATGCAAGCGAGGGCATTCCGCATAAATGCGAAACACCCCCGTAACAATAGCTCGTCGCGAGCGGGACATGTTAGCGGGTCCGCAGCTCAAAAATCATGCGCTACAGACGCTCGCGAACCGCCTCGACGACGTTGGCCAGATCGACGAGAACCTCGTCATGGCTCTGCATGTCGCGCACCTTGACCTTGCCGGCGGCAAGCTCGTCGCCGCCCAGGACCAGGATGAGCTTGGCGCCTACCTTATCGGCCTGCTTAAACTGGGCCTTGAGCGAACGGCCCTGATAGTCGGCCTCGGTCACAATCCCTGCGGCGCGAAGCTGCTGCGTAATGGTAAAGACGTTCTGACGCAGCTCCTTGCCGGCATTGGCGACGTAGACGCACGGGACCTCCTCGGCACCCAGGTCGCTGCCAAAGGCCTGCAGGGCCAGCAGGGCGCGCTCAAAACCGACGGCGAAGCCGACGCCTGCCGTGGGCTTGCCGCCCTCGAGCTCGACGAGACCATCGTAGCGGCCGCCGCCGCCGATGGAGCCGACGCCGGCGCCAGGGGCCTCGACCTCAAAGACAGTACGGGTGTAGTAGTCCAGGCCGCGCACCAAGGTGGGATCCTCGACATACTCGATACCGGCGGCATCCAGATAGCGCTTGACTTGCTCGTAGTGCTCGCGGCACTCATCGCACAGGTTGTCACCCATCAGCGGAGCCTCGGCCATGATCTCGCGGCAGTGGTCGTTCTTGCAGTCAAAGGCACGCAGCGGGTTGAGCTCGGCGCGCTCGCGGCACTCATCGCACATCTCGTCTGCGTGATCGAGGATAAACTGCTTGACTTGCTCGCGGTAAGCCGGACGGCACTGAGCGTCGCCCATCGAGTTAATGAGCAGACGAAGCTTGGAAAGATCGAAGCCCAGGCGCTTGTAAAACTCCATGAGCATGATGATGCACTCGGCGTCTGCCGCCGGATCGGGAGCGCCGAGCCACTCGATGCCCACCTGGTGGAACTGGCGCAGGCGGCCCTTCTGGGGACGCTCGCCACGGAACATGGCCTCGGCGTAATAGGCCTTAAACGGCGTGGAGCCCTGGGGCACTAGGTTGTTCTCCACGACGGCGCGCACCACACCGGCCGTGCCCTCGGGACGAAGGGCCAGGCGCTGCTTGGGCTTAAGCTTGGTATCGGTGCCCTCGGTAAAGACGCGCTCCAGGTTGGCACCGCTGAACACGCGGAACATTTCCTTGCGCACGACGTCGGTCGACTGGCCGATACCGTGGACAAACACGTCCACCTGCTCGATCGCGGGCGTCTCGATGGGTTTAAAACCAAACGGCTCGAACACGCCGGCCGCAATCTGCTGCATCTTTTGCCAGGCGCGCATCTCGGCGCCGATAAGGTCGCGGGTTCCCTCCGCCTTCTGTGCCTGCATGGGCAAACACCTTTCTTTTGTATCGCGTCATAGGTAACGGTCATTATACGGCACAAATACAAACAGCGGCGGCGCGTCTGACCGAACGAGGGTATGGGGACTCGTTCGACCAGACGCGCCGCCGCTGTTTGTGATCCCTTTTCCTCCGTCCCCTTCGGATCACGTGATCCCTTGGGGACGGAGGAATAGGGATCATTTCGTAGGCCCGTGGCCGCCTTGGAAACCGAATGATGGTACGAGCATCCATTCGGCTTCCAAGGCGGCCACGGACAGAACGGGACGAACAGAAAAGAGCGACGGACGCCTACTCCCCCGCCACGCTCGCGCGCAGCTTGGCGGCGATGGGCTCGGATACCAGCAGGAACACGAGCATGACCACGGAGCACGCCAAGCACACGATCCAGGTGCTCGCAAAGGAGCCCGTAGCGTCGAACAGCACACCCGAGACGATGGCGCCCACGGTGCCACCGACCATCTCGAGCGAGGTAATGGTGCCCGTGACCTTGCCCAGGTCGGCCATGCCAAACTGCTTAGACGCAGCGATCGTGGGCATTGGAGATGTTGTACTGCGCAAGGGAAATGCCCAGGTCGTTGACGATCAGCGGCTGGAACAGGCTCATGCAGTTGACGAAAATCGTGTAGCACGTGGCCATGATCACGAAGCCAGAGGCCACCACGAGCCAGCCAGGGAAGAACTTACGCTGCTGGGACATGCTGTTCCTTTTTTTAAACAAACGAGCAGCAAGATTGGGTGCTACCGGTGGTCGGCGATGTAGCCCAAAGCGACGGCGGCATAAGCCGCGGCGCCAAGGGGAAGCTCGGCATCGCTAAAACGTGCCTTGGGATGATGCTGAGCAAAATGCTCGTCCGTATCAGTCACGGCAGCGCCCACGGTAAAGTACGCACTCGGGATCTCGCTCGAGATCAACGCGAAGTCCTCGCTCGCCATGGCATGGAACAGCGGCAGGAAGGCGGACTTGGGCAGCACCGCGCCCACGTAGCCAAGCGACGCCTGCGTCATGCCGTCGTCGAGTACGAGCGGGGGAACATCCGAGAGTGTCTCGATAGTCGCCGGCGTACGATAGGTCGTGGCAACGCCTTTGACGACCTCCGCGATGCGGGTCTTGAGGTGCTCCATGAGCTCGACGTCGAAGCCACGCAGCGTTCCCTCGAGCACACAAGTGTCGGGGATGACATTTGCGGCCTGACCGCCGGCGAACTTGCCAACGGTAAGCGCGACCTCCTTGGCCGCCGGCACCTCGCGAGAGATAAGCTCCTGAAGCGCCAGATGCACATGGACGCCGGCCGTGATGGGGTCGATGCAGATCTCGGGGCTCGAGCCATGGCCGCCCTTGCCCTGAAGCGTGATGCGAAAACCGTACACGCCCGAGAGCGCCGGGCTGCCGTAGAGCACCAGGTCAAGCGGCGACTGGCTATTGACATGCATGGCAAAGGCGGCCTGGGGACGCGGGTTCTGCAGCAGACCGTCGGCGATGGCGGCGCGGGCACCCTCAAAGGTTTCCTCGCCCGGCTGGAACAGCAACTTAACCGTGGCGTTGGCGTCGACAAGCGCAGACTCGCGGGCCTTGAGCAGGCGCGCCGCTCCAAGCAACGCCGTCGCGTGCATATCGTGTCCACATGCGTGCATGCAGCCGTTCGTAGAGGCGAAAGGCTCGCCTGACTCTTCGGCAACGGGCAGGGCATCCATGTCGCCACGGAGCATGATGACCGTACCGGCCTGTTCGTCCGTGCAGACGCCATTGCCCTGGGCCGCGGCGGCACCGGCGCCGACAAGGCCCACGACACAGGAACCATCGACGAGCGTGGCAAATGGGATTTCCATCTCGGTCAGGCGCGCTTGAATATACGCAGAGGTCTGTGGGAGGCTATTACCCAGCTCGGGCATCTGGTGTAAATCGTGTCGCCACGCAGCGAGCTCGTCTGCAAAAGCCTGAGCTTCTGCAACGAGACCGTCACCGATAGCGGCCTGCGCCGCTGCGGTGGCCTTGGGCGCTGATTGCGGTTGAAGATCGGACTGAGCTGGTGCCATAAATGCCCTCCAGTAACGTTTTTGCAGTAAGCACTTTGATAGCGTAAAGTGCAAGGTACAACTTTAAAGGCGAGTCATAAAAAACGCCGCCCCAGGAGGGCGGCGCAACAAGTTGTTTACAATTGCGAGCGCGGCTTTCGACGCAAAAAATCGAAGTGAGTCTCGCTCAAGATAATCGACAGGAAGATAAGCACAAAGCCGGCGAGCAGGCGCGAGGTGAGCGCCTCCCCCATCAGCAGCACCGAAAACAACACGCCCGAAGGCGATTCCATCGAAAGGAGCAGCGAGCCCGTCGAAGCCGGGACATGCGCCAGGCCGACGTTTTGGATGAGCAGAGCCACGCATGTGCAGCCCACCGAGAGAAACGCCATCACACAGATAAAATTCGGCGTCCACACGGACAGAGGCGCCTGGGTCTCGAATAGCAGCGACGAGACCAGGCTTAGGATGCCATTGCCCACAAACATCCAAAACGTAATGACGTTGATGTCCATTTTGCGACCGTACTTGGCGGTCACCGCCATCTGGATGGCGAAGAAGACCGCACCCGTCAGCGTAATGACGTCACCGATGTTGAATTCAACGCTATCGAGCGCCACCAAACCAATGCCCGCCAAGCACAACAGCGCCGCGCCCAGGTTATAACGGGTGAGTTTTTCGCCGCTCAGAAAATAGCTCGCGAACGGCACAAGGATGCAATACGTGCCCGTCAAAAAAGCATTCTTGCCCGCCGTAGTATGTGCCAGACCGACCGTCTGCAACGCATAGGCCGCCCACATGAGCACGCCCATACTCAGGCCAACGATCAGGTTGCGAGCGTTGAGGTGCGCGATGATGCGTTTGTGGAAGACGGCAAACATGACCAACGCTGCGGGCAGAAAGCGTACATAGAGCAGCGCGAACACCGGAATGGTGCCGAGTGCGTCCTTCATAGTGGTAAAGGAGTAGCCCCAAATGACCGCCACCGAAAGGAGCAGAACCTTCCAGAACAGCGGAGAGCGTGCGCCGGCGCCCCGGGGAATACCGCCCGCGCCCAAATCCTCACGGGCTACTGGGCTATCGGGCAAGTTTTCGATTTCGTTGGCAGCGTATTGGGCCATGGAACATCCTCGCGCTCAATCTGGGCGTGGTGTCCGCACGCGCGTGACCGCATGCCGCCTCATGGTCAAATAAAAACGGGACGCGCCGGACCCCCGGCACGCCCCGCTACTGTAGCAACAACCAAGCAGCTCATGCAATTCACTCAACTAAAGCGTCGAGCCGGAAGGCCTCGATGTTCCGTCAACGCCACATTGTCGCGCTAAATCAATTTGGTCGACTCCAGCTTTTCGATGATCCAGTCGTTGGCTTTGATGACCGGGCGGCGGAAGACGACGCCCAGGGCCAGCGACGGAATCAGGTAGCTCGCCAAGATACCCAGCTCAATCCAATACTCCATATGGTAGGCACCGGCCATGGCGGCGTGCATGGCGTTGATGCCGTGGGTAAACGGCAGGAACGGGTAGATCGCCTGGAACACGGGGCCGGTCATCTCGATGGGGAACGTGCCGCCCGAACCGCCGACCTGCATGACCAACAGCACGACAGCGAGCGCCTTGCCGATATCGCCAAACGAAACCGTAAGCGTGTAGACGATATTGGAGAACACGAGACTCGCGACCCAGCCCGCCAGCACAAACTGCAGCGGGTTGTCGCACTGAATGCCAAAGAACAGAATGTCGCCCGCGCACACGAGCGTTGCCTGCAGCAGGGCCAAACCGCCAAAGAACAGGTAACGACCCAGATAGATCTCGTGCAGGCGTACGGGGATGAGCTCGTTGATAAGCTCATCGTCAACCGAGACCTTCATCATGGCCGCCAGTACGATTGAGCCGACCCAAAGCGACAGAATCGTGTAGAACGGTGCCATGGCCGAACCGTAGTTGCGGATCGGATAGACCGGTTTGCGGTCGAGCGCAACAGGGCCAGAAAGCGACACGGCGAGGCCCTCGGGGTCGTTGCCAATCATTGTCTTAATCATGGCCAGGTCACCCGACATCAGAGCGCTATCAAGCTCGTCCTTAAAGGCACTGATCTTGTCCGACGCCTCACCCAGCTGGTCAGAAGCCTTGTTGACGAGCTTTGCGGCTTTGGACAGACCCTTCGCCAACGAGCCGGATGCGTCGGTCAGGCCGCCTACGGCGCTATCCAGGTCGCCCGAGATGCCATCAAGCGAGT
This sequence comes from Collinsella sp. AM23-17, assembly GCF_003470945.1. Lineage (NCBI taxonomy): Bacteria > Bacillati > Actinomycetota > Coriobacteriia > Coriobacteriales > Coriobacteriaceae > Collinsella > Collinsella sp. AM23-17. The sequence goes on from NZ_QRHU01000020.1 coordinate 16,739, forward strand.
CCAGAATGCCCGAAACCGTCTTCTTGAGCTCCTTGGCCTTAACCGAGAACGTGGAATCGTAATCGGATTTGGCACCCGCGATGCCGGCCTTGGCATCAGCGATGGCCTGATCGACCTCGGCACGCAAGTTGTTGACCTCGGCCATGCTATCGGAGAGAGACTTCGCGGTAGCCGCCAGATCCTTGGCATTGTTGCGGTACTCAACGGCGATTCTGCCCAGCGACGTCGCGGCGGACTTGAGGCCGTCCTTCAAATTCTCATCGCTCACCTGGTCGGCAAGGCTGCGGAGCTGATCGGCCATCGCATCGATATCCTTGGCGCGCGCATTGAGGGCCGCAGCGGCATCGTTGAGTTGGGACACCGTAAGGTCGACATGCTGGTTTGCGGTGTCGAACGCCTTCGCGAGCTCGGCAGACACATTGTCGAACGAACCCGCACTTCCATCGATTGCGGCATCGATGGCATCGTTTGCCGCCTTAAGCGCTTCTTTGGAATCATCGATGCCGCTTTTGGCATGTTCCATGAGCTGCTTTGTCGACTCATCGACGGCACCGGTCTGCTTGAGCATGCCGCTCGCCGACGTCAGCGAATCGGACGTGGAGCTCAAAATGCCCGCCAGCGACGTCGCGCTGGCCTGAACGTCCTGCAGGTCCTGGACCGAATCGCCCAGCGTCGAGGACAGGTTGGCGATAAAGTTGCTCACTTGGTCGGTGCTCATGTAGTCGAGCAGGCTGGACACGGTTTTAAGACCGATGGTCGTGATGGTCTTGGTAAAGGTCTCGTTGACCTGACTCTGGACGGCGCTCGAACCCTTTTCAGTCACGATCTGTGCGATGGCGTTGGCCTTCTGGTTCTCATAGAACTCGATATCGGCGTGCTTCACCTCGGTCGAGAAAAGCGTCATCATGTCGGCGCTAAACGTTTTAGGGATAACGACGGCAGCGTAGTACGCGCCCGACTTAACGCCCTCAATCGCCTTATCGCGGTCGTTGAGGACGACCCAGTCGAAGTTCTCGTTGCCGCGCAGGGTGGCGGTTACGTTTTCGCCCACGTTGACCTCGACGGGAATCAGATCGCTCTCGTAACCCTCATCGGTGTTGACCACTGCAATCTTAAGGTTGCCGGTATTGCCGTAGGGATCCCAGCTTCCGGCGATGTTAAACCATGCATAGAGACATGGCACGATGATCAGGCCCATCACGACGACCATGCCGATCACGGAGCGAGACACGTTTTGGACATCGCGCTTAAACAGGTGCAGGATGTTTTTCATTTATGCCTCACCTCCTTTAGAGTGCTTGCCAAGCGGGGTGGTGTCCCCGTCGTTTCCGTTTACGTTGTCAGCGCCGTCGGCATCTTGAGCCTTACGATGCGCACCGATATGCGGCAGACGGCTCGTAGGCTGTTCGCCTCCCTTGGCGCCACGCTCGCTGGCGTTGAGACCAAACATGCGACGGGCGGCAGGGATCGCCGCCGTGTGCTCGCGCATCTCGCGGCGAAGGTCCTCGTCCGAAAGCGCCGAGATACGCATCTGGGTATTGAGGCTCGCACGGATGTATTCGATGTTGATGAGCCAGCCGCAGATGGCGATAACCGAAATGATCCAGATAACGAGCAGGATGATCTTGCCGTTATTGTCGATATCGAGCACCGTCGAAAGCACAAAGAGCAGAACCTGCACGCCTACCACGGCGGCAAAACCGCCCTTGATGTAGTACGGGTAGCGATGCTCAAACGCCACGGCATGATCGAGCAGCTCGCGACGGTACGAATCCGAATCGAGCATGACGCGCATGGCCGTGCGCAGCGAATAGCGCTGGCGCGGTAGGTCGTTGGACTCGCAGATCATTAGGCCCGTCGTGGAAAGCTGCTTATCAAAGAGCAGATTGAGGTTGAGCAGCAACGGGCGCAGCTGCAGACCGATAAAGAGCGCGATGGCAAGGAACACGCCCAGGACGCACAGGTTGAACAGGTAGTTGAACGAATACATGCCACCGACGGTCTCGCGCAGCAGGTTGATGCCATAAGTGAAGGGCAGCAGCGGATGCAGCCATTGGAAGAAGCCGGGCATCATCTCGATGGGATACATGCCCGACGAGCCGGGGATCTGCACAATGACGAGGATGACGCCAATGGCTTTACCGATATGCTTAAACGTGGTGGACAGCGCATAGATGATATTGACGTAGGTGAATGAAATCGCGATGCCGCCCAGCACGAACAGCAGCGGGTTAACGCACTGTACGCCAATGACCAAATCTCCCACCGTAACGATAATGGCCTGGAACGCGCCCAGGATCACCAGCAGCAGCCAGCGGCCAAAGTAGCCCTGACGCGCCGTAAAGCTACCGATGCCCTCGCGGTCGACCTCGAGTTTATAGATAGCGATGAGCACATAGCCGCCCACCCACAGCGCCAGATTGGTGTAGAAGGGCGCGATGCCCGAGCCAAAGCTCTTGACCGGATAGATTGACTTGGACGTCAGCTCAACCGGAGATGCCATGAAATCTGCCACGTCATTGACGTCGACGTCCATGAGGTCGGCTAACTCGCCCATAGACTCAGAGGTCTGCAGCGCCGCAATGTCATTGGCGGCGGTCGCGAGCTTGTCCTGAACCTTGGCAAGGGAGGCGTCGGTTTGGGATAGCGTGGTCTTTGCCTGCTTGAGCGTGGCGTCGAGCTGCGCTAGCGTGCCGCGCGCGCTCGCTATCGTGGGGGTCATACCCGACACAATGCCGGTCAAATCGCCCGAAACGGCGGCAAAGGAGTCAAGCGCGCTCGAAGCCTTCGGAAGTGCGTTCTGACCCAGATCGGTCTGAGCCTGACCGAGGTTAGCCGTACCGGTCTGAATTGCCGCGTTGAGTGCGTTGCTCGCGTTCGAGATTGCCGTAGCGTCGTTTGCCATGGCGCTCGACTGTGCAGAAAGGCCATCCTTGATGCTCTGCAGCTTCTGGTTTTGCTCGCGAAGCGAATCGATGGTCGATACAATGCGCGCGTCAATTTCCTCGGAACCTGTCGACGTGTCATTAACGAGAATCTCCAAGTGCCCGATAACGGCCTTATTGTGATCGATCGTCGCCTGGAGAGACTCGAGCGAGTTGTCGATGCGGGTGGTCGTAGATGTGACCGTACCCGTTAGCTTGCCAATCGCAGCGTTCGCGGAGGCTGACGTCTTGGTGAGTGCAAGGCTACCTTCCGAGAGTGCCTTGGAGAGCGAGGTGATAGAGTTGCCCGCCGTGGCGCGAGCCTCGCCCAGCAGGTCGTTGCCCTGGGAGATCGCCTGCGTTAGAGAGGGCGCCTGCCCCTGCAGGCCCGCCAGCGCAGCATCGGCCGAAGCAATCGAGCTGCTCGTCTTGTCGATGGCGGTGTTCATGTCGCCGATGGAATCGCGTACTTCGCCCAGGGTATCAGACGCCTCGGACACCGAGCCCGCCAGCGAATCCCGGGTCTGGTTCGCCTTGTCTTTAAGGTCGATGCCAGCATCTTTGGCAATGCCCGCGACGGTCTCGCCCACCGTGGAGACAAACTCCGAGTTGATCTGCTCCTCGATGGTATTGGCACCAGTGTCGGTGACCTTGGGCGCAATAGCGCTCTTCTTCTCGTTGACGTAATAGGTGAGCTTCGGCTGATGGTAATTGCCATCGAGCATCGAAACAAGATTGTCGGAGAAGTTCTTGGGGATTACGATGGCCGCATAGTACTCACCACTCTCGACGCCCTCTTTGGCATCGGCGGCCGAATCGACGAAGGTCCAGCCCAGCTGATCGTTCTCCTTGAGCTGATCGACGACCTGGTCGCCCGCGTTGAGCTCGCCCACCAAGTCATTCTGAGTGCCCTGATCGTTGTTGGCGATGGCAATCTTGATACCTTGGGTGTTTCCGTACGGATCCCAGTTTGCCACGATGTTGTACCAGGCATACAGCGAGGGGATAACGCACACGCCCAGGGTAACCACCAAGGCGACGGGGTTCACAAGCAGTCGCTTAATGTCGCGCTTGAATATCGCAAAGGAGACCTTTGCGTTGGATAGTTTGCTGCCGAGACTCACGCTTGGACCATCCATCCTGTCGTTGAATCGAATCGTACTATCGACAACCATTGTACGTAGGCGCTTTAGTGCCTCGCGGCACAATGGTGCTGAGTTTTGCGGGTAGCAATATACTACGAAGATGAGTTAGTGTACAGTTGTACAGTATCTTTAATTTCAGCAGGTCACAAAACCACAGCCCGCACAAATTAGCAATCCGAATAGTCATTGGGAACGTTCTTAAACGACTAGTCAAACAAGAACGTCCCCGATGACTACTTAGGGCCACGAAAGCGTCGCAGGTTGAGCATAAGTCAGCGAAAACGCCCCTGAGCGAGCAAGGTGACGTGAAAGAGGAGGGAAGCGTACTTTGGTACGCGACCGACGATTGAACGTCAGATTGCCGCTTAGGGGCGTTTGCAGCGTCGACCGGTCCGTCGTTCGTTAGAACGACGGAACCAATAGGTTCGTTAGAACGGCGGACCCAAAGGCGTAACTACTTAACTACATCAAGTTGCAAACAGCCGCCGCGAAGGCAACGGGGTCCTCGGGGAGGATACCCTCGACCAGCAGGGCCTGATCGTAGAGCAGGCCGGAGTACTGCTTGATCTTGTCGGCGTCACCTGCCTTCTGGGCAGCGACAAGCTTGTCAAAGACCGGGTGCTTGGCGTTGAGCTCGAGCACGCGCTGGCTCTTGGGCATGCCGTCGGGCGCGCCCTCGGGCCCCTTCTGGAGCACCTTCTCCATCTCGAGCGAAAGCGGACCCTCGGTGGTGATGCAAGCGGGGGCATCGGTCAGGCGCGCGGAGACGGCAACTTTCTCGACCTTGTCACCGAGCGCCTCCTTCATAGCGCTAAAGAGGTCCTCGTTTTCCTTGGTGGCGTCCTCGGCCTCCTTCTTCTCGTCCTCGGTCGCCAGATCAAGATCGCCAGTCGCAACGTTCTTGAGCTCCAGGTGACGATCCTCGACCTCGGGCTCGGCACCGTCGGCAACGGCCTTTTCGGCAGCCTCGCGGGCGGCGTCGTCCTCGTAGATCTTGGGCATATCGGCGGCCACGTACTCACGCATAGCCTGGAACGTGAACTCATCCACATCCTGCGTCAGCAACAGCACGTCATAGCCGCGCTCGAGCACGCCCTTTACCACGGGCATCTTGGCCAAGCGCTCACGCGAGTCGCCGGCGGCGTAGTAGATGGCCTTCTGATCCTCGGGCATGCCCTTGGCATACTCGGCCAGGGTGATCATCTTCTGCTCCTTGGCAGACCAGAACAGCAGCAGGTCGGCGAGCTCGTCGGCCTTCATGCCGTAACTCGAGTAGATGCCGTACTTAAGACCGCGACCAAAGTTCTCAAAGAACTTCTCGTATGCCTCGCGGTCGTTGTCGCGCATGTCCTCAAGATCGGCAGTGATCTTCTTCTCGACACGCTTGGCAATGGCCTTGAGCTGACGGTTCTGTTGCAGCGTCTCACGCGAGATGTTGAGCGTCACGTCGGCAGAGTCCACGACACCGCGCACAAAGTTGTAGTAGTCGGGCAGCAGGTCGTCGCACTTCTCCATAATCAGCACGTTGGAACTGTAGAGCGCCAGGCCCTTCTCGTAGTCCTTGCTGTACAGATCGAACGGGGCGCGACCCGGCACAAACAGCAGCGCATCGTACTCAAGCGTACCCTCGGCATGGAAGCTGATAGTGCGCGCGGGATCGTCAAAGTCGTGGAACGTGGACTTGTAGAACTCGTTGTAATCCTTCTGCTCAACGTCGGAGCTGCGCTTTTTCCAGATCGGCGTCATGGAGTTGATGGTCTCGAGCTCCTGGTAGTCCTCGTACTCGGGCTTGTAGTCGTCGCCGGCGTCCTCGGGCTTGGGTTTCTGGCGGCTCTTGCTCACCATCATCTGAATCGGGTAGCGCACATAGTTGCTGTACTGCTGAATCAGGCTCTTGAGGCCCCACTCGGTCAGGAAGCGATCGTAGGTCTCGGCCTCGCCGTCGGCGTCGAGCTTCTCGTTCTCGCGCAGCGTCAGGATGACATCGGTGCCGTGCTCGGCGCGCTCGCCGTCTTCGATGGTGTAACCCTCAAGACCATCAGACTCCCACACGTGAGCGGTGTCCTCGCCATAGGCGCGGCTGACAACCTTTACGTGGCTGGCAACCATAAAGGCAGAGTAGAAGCCCACGCCAAACTGGCCGATGATGTCGACATCGGAGCCCTGTTGCTCGGCGTTCTCGGTCTTAAACTCCTCGGAGCCGGAATGGGCGATGGTGCCCAGATTGCGCTCGAGCTCCTCGGCGGTCATGCCAATGCCGTTATCCGAGATGGTAATGGTGCGGGCGTCTTTATCAAAAGAGACGCGAATAGCCAGGTCGCCCTGGTCGAGCTTGACACTCGGGTCCTGCAGGCTCTTAAAGTTGAGCTTGTCGACGGCGTCGCTCGCGTTGGAGATAAGCTCGCGCAGGAAGATTTCCTTATTGGTGTAGATGGAGTTGATCATGAGGTCGAGCAGTTTTTTGCTCTCGGTCTTAAATTGACGCATGTGCAGTCCTTTCGCGCTACCCCCGTCCGCAAAAACGGCCCAGTTGCCCGAGCCGCATCGCAGACCTGCTATGTCCAGACTTAGATTTTATAACCCATTAGCGCGCATATATACATACGGAATCGAAAAACTGTATGTCCAAACGCTCTGATGCGCCAATTGCCAAGGGGTGTCCCCGACTGCCGGCAGGAAAGGAACGTCCCTATCTGCCATCTACGCGCTTGGCCATCCAAACATGGGGCTGGCCCTCGTCTTCGTAGTCCACCGGGGCAATCTGCGTGTAACCCGCCTTGGCATAGAGCGGCAGCACGTATTCCTGCGCGTGCAGCTTAATGAGCTTGGCGCCGGCATCACGCGCGCACGTATCACTGGCCTCGACAATCTTGCTCGCCAGACCACGACGACGCATAGCCGGCAGCACGGCGACGCGCCCCATAATGTAGGTCTCCCCCGCTGCGACGCCTTCGTCCAAGTCGCACGCCGGCGACACCGGAGCCTCTGCGTCAGCCGCGCGCTCAAGCTCTTCGGGAAACACGCGCGAGCAACCGGCAAGCTCGCCGTCTACATAGAGCGTCACATGAATGCAGTTCGGGTCCTCGTCGATAGCGTCGAACTCATTCTCGTAGCCCTGCTCGTCCATAAAAACGACGCGGCGCACCAACGCCGCATCATCAAAGCATCCCGTCTTAAGTTGGATATCCATGGCTGCCCTTTCATTCAACGCGAACGTTAGGGACAGATTTTAGCGAAAATGAGCTCCGCGCACGCTAAACTTCGCGCGAGCCTTCGCCAGGCAGTCGTAATGACCCACATTATGGGCATCGCTCGCGATGAAGCTGTACAGGTTCTGATCGAACAGGCGCTGGGCCGGCTTTTTCTCGCGACCAAAGCGACCACCGGCAATAAAGTCCGCCGAAGCCTGCAGCTTGCAGCCCATATCGACCAGGCGTTCCGCCACGCTTACATCCTTTTGAACCGCACGATAGCGCTCAGGATGAGCGATGATCACCTGGTAGCCACGGCACTGCAAATCGTAAATCGTGTTCTCGTATTCTCTAAACGCATACGCATCGGCATGCGTCGAAAGCTCGAGCAGAAACTCGTTGGTCCCATCGAAATGCAAGTGCTCCGCGGCATCGATACCAAGTTCAACGAGCTTTCGATGGTTGACCTCGAAGCCCATCTGGAGCGGAAAACCGTCAGCGTTATCGCGCAGCAGCTCAAAGGCATCCCACATCTTGTCGTAATCAAAATAGGGATCACGGCAGTGAGGAGTGCAAACGATTCTGGTTACACCGGCCCGCTTGGCAGCCTCGAGCATCGCCAAGCTCTCATCGAGATCGGCGGCGCCGTCGTCTACACCCGGCAAGATATGGCAATGAATGTCACGCATAGGTCGGCCCTAATCAACTAAACGTTTGCTCGGTTGGTGAAGATGCCCTTTTTGGAAGTGCCCTGACCGTCGGAGCCCTTCTTAACCTTCTTACCGTCCTTGGTGTAGTAAGAATAGTAGTACTCGCTGGTCTCGGTCTCACAGTAATTCATGACGGTACCGATGAGCTTGACCTTCTCGGACTTCTTAAGCTGACCGATGGCGTTGAGCGCCTCTTCGCGCTTGGTAAAGTTCTCGCGCACCACGAACAGCGCGCCGTCGGTCAGGCTGGCAATCTCGGCAGCATCGATGAAGGTGCCAACCGGGGGAGCATCGAAGATGACGTACTGGAACTTAGCAGACAGTGCCTTGACCAACTTGGAAAAGCGGTGAGAGACGATGATGTCGGCAGGATTGGGAATATGCGGCTCGGCATCGAGGAAGTAGAAGTTCTTCTGACCCGTCTCGACAATTGCCTGGTCAATGGAGATCTGCTCGGAAAGGACCGCATAGAGTCCACCGCGGGAGCGGACGCCAAGCATATCGGCAAGGGACCTGCGGCGCATATCAGCCTCGACCAGCAGGACACTCTTGCCGCTCGTGGCGATTGCCTGAGCAAGGTTAATGGAAACCGTAGACTTGCCCTCGTTGGGAATCGAGGAGGTAACGGTGATGGTGCGAATGGGGTCATCCACGCTCGCAAAGCGGATGTTGGCCAGAAGGGTCTTGGCGGCATTCTGCACAACGAGCTTATCGGTGTTCTTTGCCTTAGCCATGCCTATTTACCACCTTTCATAGCCGGAATTCGGCCAACAACGGGAATACCCAGGAGCTCTTCTGCCTCTTCGGCACCGCGGATGCGGGTATTGAGCATGTCTGCCAAAACGACATAGGCAACTGCGATAAAGATACCGGCGAGGAACGCGACGGCAATATACAGCGTGCGCTTGGGGCCGCTGGGGGCTTCGGGGGTCTTAGCCTCGTCGATAACGTTGATGCTCTGGGCAGCGCCGACGTTCTGAGCGACCGTACTCACCGAGCTGGCAATGGCCTTTGCGACCTCAGCCGTCTCCTTGGCATCGGTGCCGGTAACCGAAAGCGTAATGACACGCGTGGTGGTCTCGGAGGAAACAGACACCTTGTAGTCATCCAGATCGGTAAGGCCCAGTTCTTTGGCGGCGCCGCTCTTAACGCTATCGCTATCCAGCAGCGTGGCGATATCGTTGGAAAGCATCTGGCTCGCCGAGAGATCGTTGTAGCTCATCTGACCGCTATCGTCGGTCTTGGCGAGAATGTACATGCTCGTCGTCGCGGTATAGGTGTTGTCCATCGCAACGAAGGACACGATGCCCATGGCGATCGCGCAGACCACCGGAAGGGTGATGACCAGCTTGAGGTGCTTCTTCAGCAGCTGGAACAGTTCGAGAAGGGTCATGCAGCTTGCCTTTCATTTCCCCAGTTCGGATTGACAAAACTGTCCGTATGTTATCGCATCTTTTTACCGAGACCAAACTCTATACATAAGAAACAGGCTCTCCTGTAAAAATGTCGGAAGCAATCGTAAAATTGCGCAACAACGCCGCACCCGAAAGTCAAATGCGGCGTCTACATCAATATCTATGTTGTATCGCTATGCGAATGGCTCGTCCTGCTGTATGGGAAACGTCACCGTAATGGTGGTTCCCACGCCCAACTCACTCGACAGATCGAGCGTGGCGTGATGATACAGGGCCGCATGCTTGACAATGGCAAGCCCCAGGCCGGTTCCGCCGCGTGCCTTGGACCTACTCTTGTCCACGCGATAGAACCGCTCAAATACCTTGCCCTGTTCTTCAGGCGCGATACCGATTCCCGTGTCGGCGACAGCGAGGAACGGATGGTCTTCGTCGTTGGTGCCGCACTGCAACGTAACCGTACCGCCGGGTCGATTGTAGCGGATGGCGTTGCTTGCCAGATTATAGATGAGCTCGTCGATCAAGCGCGACACGCCTTCGATGACCACAGGCTTGGTCTCATGACTTATCGTCACATTCGCTTGACGGGCGACCTGTTCAAGACGCTGCTCAACCGCGTAGATCGCACGCGAGAGCTCAATAGGCTCCGTGGAACCAATGGGCACTGTCTCGCCTTCAGTCGCACGTTCGGCCTCGTCCAAGTTAGACAGCGTAAGGATGTCGTTGACAAGCGCTGCCAAGCGGCCCGCCTCACGATAGATGCGACCGCCAAAGTTGCGCAGGTCGTCCTCGCCCTCGACCATGCCATTTGCGATGAGCTCGGCATAGCCCGAAATCGCCGTAAGCGGCGTCTTGAGCTCATGGGTGATATTCGCCGTGAACTCGCGGCGCATACGGTCGTTGTCCGCTAGCACCGCCATTTGGCGCTTGAGTTCCTGGCGCTGCGACTCGATGCGCTCAAGCATGGGAACCATCTCGGCATAGGCGTGCTCATAGCTACGGCGTGGGTGATCCAAATCCACCTCTTGTAACGGCGCGATGATGGCACGGGACTCACGGCGCGCCATAAAAAACGAGAGTACTGCACCCGCTGCTGCGATAAGCAGCATCGGCGCCAGCATCGACAGCAAAATCGCCGCAACGCCAGGCTGGGCCTGCGCCAAGCGAACGACCTGGCCGTTATCAAGGGTGACGGCGCGATACAGCATAATCTCGTCGAGCGTAGAGCTTGCGCGCTCCGCGGAACCCAAACCACTCTCAAAGGCCTCGATGACCTCGGGGCGATCACCATGGTTGGGCAGTGCGGAAGGCGACGCCTCGTTGTCGTAGGCAACCGATCCATCCTTGTTAATCAGCGTGATGCGTAAGTCCTCGCGATCGAGGCTACGCAAGAACGGGATGGGCTCCTGCTGCTCGTCGAGGGCGGCAGCAATGAGCTCGGTTTCCTGCGCCAGATTGGCACTCGTGGCATCCGCCAAGGTGTTTTGCACAAAGAACGCACCCAGCACCGTAAACGCCACGATAACCGCCATGGCGCAAACAAAGATCGTCACAAAAACGCGGTGCGACAACGTTTGTTTTCCCTGGGGGGCGAAGACCACGGGTTACTCCTCCGATGCAGTGGACGCGGTGTCGTCACCTTCGGCACCATCACCGGCCGAAGGCTCGGCCAGACGATAGCCCACGCCGCGCACGGTCTCTATGGCGCTCGCATGCTCGCCGAGCTTTTGGCGGAGCGTCTGCACATGTACGTCGACGGTGCGCGAACCGCCGTCGAAGTCCCAGCCCCATACGCTCTGCAGCAGCGACTCGCGGGTAAAGACCACGCCAGGTTTGCGCATGAGGTACTCGAGCAGGTCGAATTCGCGCAGCGTGAGCTTGAGCGGTTCACCGGCAACAGTCACTTCGCGGTGGCTGGGCGAAAGTACGATATCGCCCACGCTGAGCACATCGCTCGCCTGCTTGACCATGCCGCCGCGACGCAGCAGTGCGCGGCAACGGCTCGCAAGCTCCATGAGCGAAAACGGCTTAGTCAGGTAATCGTCGGCACCGCCATCGAGCGCCATCACCTTGTCGAGTTCGGTGTCCTTGGCGGTAAGCATCATGATGGGCACCGTCGCCGTCAGGCGATCGGCACGCAGGCGACGCATAATCGCCAAGCCATCGGTGTCGGGCAGCATGATATCGAGCAGCACAGCATCGGGCACCCGTCGCGCCACGGCAGCTTTAAACTCGCCATCGCACGAAAAGCCCTCGGCCTCGATTCCCTGCTTGCGCAGCGCGTAGACTGTCAAATCCCTGATGTTGTCATCGTCCTCGACGTAATAGATCATGTTGAACCCCTTTGCGGCCGATATGACCGCATCTTAACCCTAAAGGCACCTGCAAAAGACAGCGTCAGCCAAAACGCCCCGTCAAATAATCCGCGGTGCGCGGATCGGACGGATTCTTGAAGAGTTGCGCGGTGGGCGCGTGCTCCACCAGCTCACCCAGCAAAAAGAACGCAACCGAATCGGAAATACGCGCGGCCTGCTGCATGTTGTGCGTCACGACCACCAGCGTGCAGGTCTCCTTGAGCTCGCAGGCCAGCTGCTCCACCACCAACGTCGACACAGGGTCGAGTGCCGAGGTCGGCTCGTCCATCAGCAGAATGTCGGGCTGCACGGCAAGTGCGCGGGCGATGCACAGGCGCTGCTGCTGTCCACCCGAAAGACCCAGGCCCGACTCCATGAGCTTGTCCTTGACCTCATCCCATAGCGCAGCGCGACGAAGGGAGTCCTCGACCAGCTCATCGAGCATGACGCGGTCGCGCACACCCATACCGCGCGGACCGTAGGCGACGTTGTCGTAGATGCTCATGGGAAACGGGTTGGGGCGCTGGAACACCATGCCCACGCGCTGGCGCAAACGGCAGATGTCGTAATCGCCCAGGATATCTTGACCATCGAGCGCGATCTTGCCCTCGATGCGGCAATCCTTGATGCCGTCGTTCATGCGGTTAAAGCAGCGCAGCAACGTGGACTTTCCGCAGCCCGAAGGCCCGATGAACGAGGTGATCTGCTTGTCGCGGATCTTGATATTCACGTCCTTGAGCGCATGGTGGTCGCCATAGAACAGGTCGAGGCCCTCGACATCGATGCGCGTCGGCGAGGCGGCAAGATCCTCTGCCGTGGGGCGAGTCGCATCCCCAACCTCGCGCTCATGCGCGGCCTCGGCCTGCGCTTCCATGAGTTCTTCAAGCTCCGTGGGCTCCACAGCCGCAGCAGCCTTCATACCGCACACCTCCATATCGATATCAATTCAGCAGTATCGATAGTAGGAATCGCGGCTCATACGCACGTGAGCACATTGTCAAGTGTTTGTAAGGGCACGCTAGCTATGCGGCGGGCAGCCCGATGGTGAATATCGTGTGTTCGGGCGTCGATTCACATGCAACGGTACCGCCGTGTGCCGCGATGATCTCCTTGGCAATAGCAAGGCCCAAACCGGCACCACCGCGATTGGTCGCACGCGCCGCATCCAGGCGATAGAACTTCTCAAAGATCACCTTGAGCTTAGCCGCAGGGATAGGATCGCCCTGATTGATAAAGCGCACGCGCACGCCGCCATCGTCTTGGCGCCTGGCCTCAATCGTGATAGTCGAACCCTCATAGCTATAGGCGACGGCGTTTTTCATGATGTTGTTGAACACGCGGGCCATCTTGTCGCCATCCACGAGCACCGTCAGGTCCTCGCGAATATCAACTTGGGCTTCCTTATGCTGCTCGTTGAGGATGGGATAGAACTCGTCAGCCACCTGAGCCAGCAGCAACCCCAGATCAACATAGCCGCGCGTGAGCACGATATCGTGGAAGTCAAAGCGCGTGATATCGAAGAACTCTTCGATGAGCGCATCGAGCCGGTGCGCCTTGTCGAGCGCCACGCCCGTAAAACGCGTGCGCTGCTCAAGCGGCAAATCGGGGGCCTCCTGCAAGAGCGAAAGGTAGCCCACCACGCTGGCGAGCGGCGTGCGCAGGTCGTGCGCCAGGTACGTCACCAGGTCATCTTTGCGGTGGGATTCGTCACGCAGGGCTTGTTGAACCCTACGCTCGCAATCGCGCGCCCGGTTGAGCGCGCCCTCGACCTCGAGGAAGTCGCCGTCAATGTTGTCCCATGTGTCGGGGTTATCGATCAGACGGTCCTGAATGCGGGCGGCAATCACGCGGTCGGCGTGCAGCTCGCCCTGCTCGTAACCCTGGTAGTACAGGGCGCGTCCGCAGAAGAACAGGACGCACACGGCAAGCGCCAGCACAAATCCAAGCATGTTGAACACAAAGCCGGCGTCAAAGAATACGGGCTCGCCAATACCGCCAAGCGCCATGGACCCGATCGCCAACGTAATTGTCCACGCGGCGCCGCCGATCACCACACAGCGGCGAACGATTTCGAATCGATCAATCAGCAAAAAGCCAATGAGTAGAACTGCCAGGATGCCAACGATATTGTCAATGCCGATGAGCAGCAGACTCAGCAAAAAGAGCAGCACCGTCGCTAACGCACGGTTGTCAACGACCGCCCTTACGTATTCAAAGAGTCGATCGGGTACCTCGAATGCCCGCCTATCGTCTTTTGTCATATCTACTCCCCCACCATCAAAGGCGTTATTCGATTATGTAGCCGACGCCCCAGACGTTTTTGATAAAGCGCGGCTTCTGGGCATCGTCGCCGATCTTTTCGCGCAGATGGCGAATGTGCACCATAACCGTATTGTTGGAGCCGGGCATAAAGTCCTCGTTCCACACCGCGCGGAACAGGTCCTCCACGGGCACCACGCTACCACGATGCTCGACCAGATACAGCAAGATGGAATACTCGATGGGCGTAAGGCGCACCGGCGCACCGTCCACCGTCACAGAGCGGGCGTCGCGGTTGATCTCGAGGCCGTCGAGCTGGATGATCGGCGACTCGGCCGCCTGTGCGCGGCTGCCGTAGCTGGTATAACGACGAAGCTGAGCATGAACGCGTGCAATGAGCTCCAGCGGACGGAACGGCTTGACCACATAATCGTCTGCGCCAAGCGAAAGGCCCTCGATCTTGTCTTGCTGGGCATCGCGCGCCGTCAGCATGATCACGGGATAGGTATGGCTGGAACGGATCGTACGCAACAGCTCAAAGCCATCGATATCGGGCAGCATGACATCCAGCAGCGCCAGATCGAACTCTTGCTCCAAGATTGCCTTGGCAGCATCGGCCCCGCTATAGGCGACCTGTACGTCAAAGCCTTCTTTTGTAAGGTAGATGCCAACTAGGTCGGCGATGGCCTTCTCGTCATCAACTACCAAAATGTGCTCGTTCATGCGTGCTCCTCTCGCGCTCCATTATGCCCGAGGGGGCGCATGCCACACACAACAAGCGTGGGTGATTAAGTCGGCCTTAAGCACCCTTGTGCCCGTTCGGGCGCGGATGTGGGCCACGCACGCACGCGATGATTGCCGACACCGGCAAACGATATACTCTAGTTCCAGAAGAGACCATCCCGTCGAAAGCGAAATCTGTGAAGTCCCTCACCTCTTTTGCAAAGCGCTCAGCCCAGCTTGCCGCCGGCTTTGTCTGCGCTATCGCCCTTGCCGCTGGCGTGCCCACCGTCGCCGGCGCCCAAGTGCTCACGACCGACAATGTCTGCGGCAAAACCGCCGATGCGCGCGGCATCACGGCCGATAATCTGCCCGATATCGATGCGACCAATGCGCTCGTCATGGGCAAAGACGGCACCGTCTACTACGGGCGCGGCGCCGATGAGCAGGTCAAAATCGCCTCGATCACCAAGGTCATGACCGCAATCCTAACCGTCGAGAATTGCAAGATGGACGAGAAGGTCACGGTGAGCAACGCCGCAGCCACCGTGGGTAATTCGACCGCCGGCTTGCTCGAAGGTGACGAGCTTACCGTGGAGCAGGCACTGCGCGGCCTGATGATTCCCTCGGGCAACGACGCCGCCATCGTGCTCGCCGAATATGTGGGCAAGAAGATCGACCCTAAGACCAAAGACGCCGAGGCAACCTTTGTGAAGGCCATGAACGAGCGCGCTAAGAAGCTCGGCTGCACCGGTACGCTTTTTGAAAACCCGCATGGTCTGGACTTTGATGAGTGGGCTGGCGATATGCACTCAACCGCACACGACGTAGCGCTGATGATGCAGGAGGCCATGAAAAACGACACGATCCGCGAGGTCGTAGCGAGCGAGGATTCCTGGATCGAGGTCACGGGCGCCGACGGCACCGACCATTCGCATTCCATGGACACGCATAACTATTTGCTGGGCCAAGATGGCAACATCGGTGGCAAGACCGGCACCACCGACGACGCGGGCTATTGCTTTACGAGCGCCTACAACCGCGACGGCGACGAGATCTACACCGTCGTTTTGAACTCCACCACCACCGACCAGCGCTTTACCGATACCGCAACCCTTGCCAATTGGTACTACGGTCACAAGGTGACGGTCGCAATCGCCAACACACAGGAAAAGACCGCCAACGGCAACCCGCTTATGGCGCGCATTGGCCAAACCGACTGGACGGATAAGACGATCGACACCACACTCGCCGATCCTACGGCGCAAGCGACCGTGTTTTCCCTTGCCGGCGAGGTGACCGAAAAGGTTAGCTACGACGATCTTTCGGGCACGGTGCATGTGGGCGACAAGGTGGGCAGCGTCACGCTCAAGCAGGACGGCACCAAGATCGCCGTCATGGACCTAGTTGCCGACGAGGAAGGCGCAGGGCCGAATCCCATTGAATGGCTACTCGTGAAGCTCGATCGCTTGGGCCGTCGCATCGACAACCGCCCACTCACGGCAGAAAGCGAGACCGTCGCCAAGGCGCCCGAGGTGTAGGGCGCAAGAATAATAAGTCCACTGAAAGGAGGCGTCCGAAAGGATGCCTCTTTTTTTGAGGGTTCGAATCCCCAGCCTCCTTTCTCCGCACAAAAAAGGGCCCCAAATGGGACCCTTCTTTCAAGTCATACTGGCGGAGAGCTGGGGATTCGAACCCCAGATGCCCTTTTGGGGCATACTCGCTTAGCAGGCGAGCACCTTCGGCCTCTCGGTCAGCTCTCCGTAACAGCCGTTCTATAGTAACCAAACAGCCAAGGATGAGCAAGAGGAAATTTTCTAATTGCCTAGCAGCCTTTCCTTCTTGAAAGCTTCGCCTACCCCAGCGAGCGGTTGAGGGAGCCGAGCTCGTCGTTGCCCATGGTGCGCCACATTTGGAAGATACAACCGCGCGCCAGGAAAAAGAAACCGTTGTCGACCAGTTGCACAGCGGCATCTGCCAGCTGATTCGTCACGGCGGACACTGGCGGCAGCTCTAGTCCAGCCCTGTGGATGGTCTCGACCGCTTCCTCGAACGTCGGAGGCTCGCTGACGCCCATCTCGTTCATAAGGCCCTGCATTTCTTCCAGCGCGCTGCTGCCCGACTCCTCGCCGCGCGGCACCAGACGGTAACAAGCCAGCGCCAGGTCGAGCTGATCGCAATTCCAATAGGCAAACGCCAAGCGATAGAACAGGTAGCCGATTGCAGAACGATCGCTGGCAATACGTAGGCCGTGGCGCGCCACCTCGATAATCTCGTCAAAGCGCTCCAGACGCGCAAGCACGTTGATGAGCGCAAAGTGCGACTGCATGGACGAGCGCGCCAGATCGTAAAGATGGCGCACCTCGGGCAGTGCTCGTTCAAAGTCCTCTTGCTCGGCGTAAAAGCTGCAGATCTCGTGCTGGGCAAAGTACAGCGCATCGGGCGCACGAAGGATTCGCACAGAGCGGTCTTCTTCCAACACCGGTAGCACCATGCGCACCAGCTGGTTATCGCAAAACTGCGTTTGAACCGGACCTGTCGCCAAAAGCTCGGCGACGGCGCACTTGGCCTCCAACTCCTCGACAAGACGGGAAAAGCCTTCAAAAGCACCTGTACGGTCGACTTTTGCCTGCTCGCGCAATTCAACAACACGGGCCACGTATGGGTCGTCGTCCTCTTCCATGACCTCCAGCTCGTCAGCCGTATCGGCAAGCAGCAGATCGCGCAGCGCCGGCGGCAGCATGCGATGGTCATCACGCGGACGAGCATGAACCTCCGCCGGCTCAATCGTCTCCGGAGCGGTTGCCTCATATGCCTCAAGCACACGCTTGCACGGCATATCGTCCATGTCCATGCTCTCAAGATCCTTGGCGACAGGCACGCAATCGGCCAGATAGGCCGCGCGCCCAAAGAAATACGTTGCAACAACGCGCTCGCCCTGCTCACTGTCGGGAGCAGCAATCTGCACATAGCAGCGCGTGATGCAGGTGCCCGCGGCAAAACACGCTGCTGCAAGCGTGAGCGCCACGCGCGCATCGTGCTCCGCGGCCCAGATCGCACGCGCGTCCTCGTCCAACTCGCGCCAGGCGTCATCTTGAGCGTCGTATTCACGTTGCGGCATGGCATCAACGACAGACTGCCCAAACCGAACGAGCATGATCCCCTCGGCAACGTTTGCCCGATAGGTATAGTCGAGCCGCGTGACCACGTTAAGTGCCTCGACAATACGTGCGAAGCGGGTACGCACATCCCACTCACCGCCCGGCTGACAAGCCACCGTTCCCGGTTTGGACCACGGGTTGTCGCTCGAGGTTGTATCGAGCAGTCGGGGAACATCGTTGGTCGTCTTGGCGATATGCCACGAATCAAAGAGCGCACAGCCTTCAAGGCTCGGCGAGGATGCCGCGGGGACCAATCCGGCCCCGATGCGCTCAAGGATGCCGGAGAGGCGGTTGAGACGGCACTCGATGGCAAGCAGCATGTCAATCTCGTCCTGGTCCAGCAAGCTGCGATCAAAATTGAGATAGAACAGCTTTGACCGGTCGATGCGCGCTAGGCTCATTTCGGACTTGGCGGCAATGGTGCGTAGATGGGGCAAGTCGACCTCGCTCATAAGGGCGGCGGCATAACGCTCGATACCGCTCGGATTCTCGGCATGGTCAACGCGGTAAAGCAGCGTCTCGATAGCATCGGGGAGCGGTGCCGTGTTAAAGCCCAAAAACACCTCGACCGGCTCGGGTAACTTTACGAGCTTGATCTTGTCGACAACGTTTTGCATGTCCGCATCGAGACCGTCGACGCCCGCCGTGTTCGCAATAGCGCTTTCGGAGTTGGCAAATATCACGTAGCGCAAGAACATCGAGGCCATGAACTCGCCGTAAGGAAGGGCGCGGGTCGAATTCCATGTCGCGCGGTCGGACTGCTCGCGCATGGGGCCTTCGGGAGAGCCGGAAGTTTGTGCGCACGCGTGCATTGCACCGTTGGCTTCCCTTACCATAATCTCACCAATACTGGAATCCGACTCGTCAAGGACCAGTTCCATGTCGGGATCGTTGGGCAGCGGAGCCTCGCTAACGGGACGGTCCACCTTGTACACCTCACCCGAAACGCTTACGTAGCCCAAAAGCGACACACGACTTTTGCCAACGAATTCGACGACATAACAAGATTCATGCTGATCCTCGCCAAAGAGTTTCCAGACCACGCCATACGAGCGTCCCGCTGGCTGCTCGGGCATCGCCGGAAAGCGCTTCTTGGGATCGAGAAACCTGAGCTTGTATGTCGGACGCTCTGCCACGAAGTATCACCCTGATCGGTCGCTTGAAGAAGGAGTGGTCGCGAATTAGTCGCGACATCTACTCGGAATCTTACACGAGTCGACAGGAAATCGTCCGCTTTACGCCCGCGCCTCGACCGAGGTTCGAATCCATGCGGTGTTTACGTAAAAGAAAAGCCCCCGTTGCCGGGAGCTTTAATCTCAAATGGTGCGGCGTATAGGATTCGAACCTATGACGTTCTGATTCGTAGTCAGACCCTCTATCCAGCTGAGGTAACGCCGCAACTTGTTGATTATTATGCACAGGGACTGAATAATGGTCAAGCATTTTTTCAAAAAAAGTTATCGAATTTGATTTTTAATCATTTGATGCAGTCGATCGACTCGATACTTTCAAACACGGCGAAAGCAACTCCTCAAGTATGTCGACATATAAGAAAAGCCTCCATTACCGGAGGCTTTAAAGTTCAGTTGGTGCGGCGTATAGGATTCGAACCTATGACGTTCTGATTCGTAGTCAGACCCTCTATCCAGCTGAGGTAACGCCGCAATGCACGGATTATTATGCACGCGAGCCCCCGATGGGTCAAGCGACAATTAGAAAAAATTTTACGGAGTGATAATTAAGTTGTTCGTGCCTCGACCGAGGTTCGAATCCATGCGGTGTTGCCATAAAAGAAAAGCCCCCGTTGCCGGAGGCTTTCAATTTCAATTGGTGCGGCGTATAGGATTCGAACCTATGACGTTCTGATTCGTAGTCAGACCCTCTATCCAGCTGAGGTAACGCCGCAGCGCAAGACATATAAAACCACTTTAGTTCGTTAGAGTCAAGCAAAATCTCAAACTTTTTTTGCGCGGGCCGCAATTTGTCACGCTGCACCACAAGCATCAGCGCTTCTTGTGCGATCGATTGGCTTCTCAATCACATCGAACCCGGCGCCAAGCTCCCCCAAAAGCGAACGCACCCGTTGGGCGCAGTCGTAGTCGGCAAACGAGATACTCAGCATGCGCGCCACCTGGTTAGAAGTTCCCACCTCATAAAACCGCTCAAGCGCCACAAGCCCCTCGTGCGTCACAAAGGTCTCGACCACATGCGGCGACTCTTCATAGCACCATTGCGTCAATGGTCCCTCACTCGTCTGCCGAACCACCAAGCCACCCATACCCGACGGCTCGCACGTTACCAGCAGGTACTCCTCGCCCTCATCGCGCTGGAACAAAACAACCCGCTCGTCGAACAGCTCCATCACATCCCCTTTCTCTTGCTCTTAGTTAGCAAAAGCATAGCAGGTAGATGCACGTACACAGAACACTTGTTCGTGTGTTTTCTATCGAGCTGTCCACACGGCATGGTATAGCCGTACACAAAAAGGGCGCCCCTAAAAGGAGCGCCCTCGCAAATCCCCTATGCAGCCAAGTTACGCGACCGGCTCGATCTTCTCGAGGCCGCCCATGTAGGGACGCAGAACCTCGGGGATCGTGATGGTGCCGTCAGCGTTCTGGTAGTTCTCCAGAATGGCTGCCATGGTACGGCCAGCCGGCAGACCGGAACCGTTGAGGGTGTGCAGATAGCGCGAACCCTTGAAGTTCTCGGGGTCGCGATACTTGATGTTGGCGCGACGGGCCTGGAAGTCACCGCAGTTGGAGCAGGAGCTGATCTCCTTGTAGGCGTTGTAGCTCGGCAGCCAGACCTCGACGTCGTAGGTCTGACGGGCAGAGAAGCCCAGGTCGCCGGTGCACAGGCTAATCACGCGATACGGAAGACCCAGCTGCTGCAGCAGGAACTCGGCCTCGGCGGTCATGCTCTCGAGCTCCTTGTCGGACTCCTCCGGCTTGGCAAACTTGACCATCTCGACCTTGTCGAACTCGTGCTGGCGAATGATGCCGCGGGTATCGCGACCAGCGGAGCCGGCCTCCTCGCGGAAGCAGGGGGTGAAGGCGGTGTAGCGGCGCGGCAGGGTATCGGCGTCGAGGACCTCACCGGCGTGCAGGTTGGTGAGCACGACCTCGGCGGTGGGGATCAGGAAGTTGTCGCCCGAGACGTGATAGGCGTCGTCCTCGAACTTGGGCAGCTGGCCCGTGCCGAACATGGTCTGACGCTTGACGACGATGGGCGGCCACCACTCCTTAAAACCACGGCTGGTGTGCGTATCGAGGAAGAAGTTGATGAGGGCGCGCTCAAGACGGGCGCCGGCGCCACCGAGAACGGTGAAGCGGCTGCCGGAGAGCTTGTTGCCGCGCTCGAAGTCAAGGATGTCGAGGTCGGTGCCCAGATCCCAGTGCGGCTTAAAGTCGAAGTCGAACTCGCGCGGGGTGCCCCAACGACGGCGTTCGATGTTCTCGTCCTCGTCCTTGCCGTACGGCGTGGCCTCGCAAGGAATGTTGGGCAGGTGAGCCATGAAGTCGTACTGCTCCTGCTCGAGGGCGGTGCGGCGCTCGGCCAGACCGTCAATTTTCTCGTTGACGGCGCGCACGGCCTCTTTGGCGGCCTCAGCCTCGTCCTTCTTGCCCTCCTTCATCAGGGCGCCGATCTTCTTGGACTCGGCATTGCGCGTGGCTTGAAGTTCCTCGACCTCGGTGATGACGGCACGACGCTCGTCGTCGAGCTCAAAGAACTTCTCGCGATCCCAAGACGTCTGGCGGTTAGCCATGGCGACATCGATGGCATCGGGGTTCTCGCGAACAAACTTGATATCAAGCATTAGATCCTCCGGCGATATACATTCCATTTAGGTTGCAACCTTGTACATGTATGGGCAAGTATATACTTATGAGCGTTTACGACCCAACTCAACTACGCAAGAAGGCACCCAATGGACGCAGTTTTTTCCTTTTTGTTTGGCACCCGCACCGGTTTTGCCATCCTTTTCGCCGGCGGCATCCTGCTGTTTGCGATTATTGCCTTTGTAATGGAGAAGCGCACCCATAAGATGTATGTCGACCGCGGACCCAAGTCCGAGGATGAGGAAGACAGCTTCTGGGACTAATCTGCCAAAAAGGGACAGGTTTATTTTGGTCGGTTTTATCTGGGCAAACGCAAGCGCCCCGCAACCGGTAACGATCCGGTTGCGGGGCGCTTTTCGCTAAAAGGACAAAACAGCAGGAAAAACCTGCCAAAATAAACCTGTCCCTAAATGGCAGGTTTTACTGGAGGGTTGCGTCGATTGCCTTGACCAGTGCACTGCGCATGCCGGCGTCCTCGAGCGCAACGACGCCCTTGATGGTGGCGCCACCGGGCGAGCATACGGCATCCTTCATCGCCGCAGGATGCTGGCCAGTTGAAAGCTGCAGCTTTGCCGTACCTAGCACCATCTGGCTCACAATGCGATAGGCATCGGCACGCGGGATACCGTGCTTGACCGCCGCATCGCCCAGGGCCTCGATTGCCATAGCGACAAATGCCGGAGCGCAACCACCCACCGTGCCGCCCACGAACAGCAGGCTCGTATCGAGCTCGACCACCGCACCGAGCTTGCCAAGCAGATCAAGCACCACCGCGCTCTGCTCATCACTAAGCGTGGAAGCCTTCTCGCAGGCGATGACGCCCTCGCCCACCGAAACCGGCGTGTTGGGCACCGTCGAGATATGCGCGACGCCCGGCAGGACCTGCTCCCACTTGGCACTGTCCCAGGTCCAGGCAACCGACAGAACGACCTTTTTGGCAAGAGCATCCTTGAGCGGGGCGAATACCTTCTCGATCATGTACGGCTTGACCGCAGCGACCACGATATCGGATGCGGCGACAACCTCGGCGGCATCGTGGCAGGCGGCCATCCCGCGCGCCTCGCAGCGCTCAACCAGTGCGTCGTAGCGACCCGCACAGGCGCACATGTCGCTCGCAGCTACACCGGCAGCGATCCAGCCATCGGCCATAGCGCTCGCCATATTGCCAAAACCGACAAATCCAATCTTCATATCACATAGTCCTTTCAGACACATTCCTCAAAACGAAAGCTATTGTCCCACGCCATTGTTTCGTATTGCCGACCTATTTGTGATACGGCTCGCCGCGGCTAATCTTGCAGGCGCGGTAGATCTGCTCCAGCAGCACCACGCGCGCCAAGTTATGCGGCAAGGTAATACGTCCAAAGCTGAGCATCTCGTCGGCTCGTGCGCGCACGTCATCGCTCACGCCGTCCGAACCGCCGATTACAAAGGCAATGTCGCTGCTGCCTCGCAGCATAAGATCGTCGAGCCTCGCCGAAAACTCCTCGCTCGAGCGCTCCTTGCCCTCGATAGCCAGCAGGATCACATGCGCTCGAGATGGCAAGGCGGCAAGAATCGCCGCCCCCTCCTTGTCGCGCGCGGCATCCACGCCGCCCGCCTTAGCCGGGTCGATATCGGCCACCTCGCGGATATCCACCTTGGCATAGGCACCTAGGCGCTTGGTGTACTCAGCGCACGCGTCCTTCCAAAAGCGCTCCTTGAGCTTACCGACGCAAACGACGGTGTATTTCACGCGCGTCTACTCCTTCGAATCGTTTTGAACTTTGCCGGCGGCCAGCATCTGCTCGAACATCGAGGCCGACTGCGAAAAGTCGCTCGGCAGCACGACCGTCGAGGTTTTACCCGTGCGAGCGAACTCCGTCATCATCTCGGACCACTGCGTAAACATGAACAGTTGGTTGGCCTCGTCATTGCCGACACCCGTCTCCTGGATGATCTCGAGCGAATCTTTGATACCCAGTGCGATGGCCTTGCGCTGGTTGGCGATGCCCTCGCCCGCCTTTTCCATTGCCTCGGCCTCGGCGGTCGCCTCGGTAACGCGCTTGATGCGGTCTGCCTCGGCGAGCTCCTGTGCCGCAGCGCGCTTGCGCTGGGCAGCGTTGATGTCGTTCATGGAGTTCTCAACCTCGGTCGGCAGTGCGATTTTGGTGATGAGCGTCGACACGAGGGTGAAGCCGTAGGCGGCCATCTGCTCGGAAACGGTAGCGTTGACATCCTTGGCGATGTCATCCTTCTTGGCAAAGACCTCATCGAGTGTGTAGACAGGAATCGAAGAGCGCAGGGCGTCGGTGATGAAGTCACGCATCTGGTCGACGGGCTCCTGCAGCATGTAGTAGCTCTTGTAGATGCCCGAATCTGCCGGGCCGGCGCCCATGTCGTAGCTCACGTGGTACTGAGCGGAGACCTCAAGGCCGATGGTCACGTTGTCCTGGGTCTTAACGTCGATGCCAAAACCGTTTTTCATGGTGCGCAGGCTCACCGTGGCGGCCTTGCGGTCGATCACGGGCACCTTCACGTGGAAGCCCGCGTTGACGATACGATTGAACTTACCCAAGCGCTCGATGATCACAGCGTGCTGCTGCTCAACGACGTAGCAGGCGTTGGGAAGCAACAGCAGCAGGATGATGATGGGAATCAAAAGGCTCGTAAGGGCAGCGATGATACCGGAAAACAGCATGGTCTCTCCTCTGATAGGCGCACGTTGGGACTAGGATACCCGCACGAAGCAGCTGTGTGGCACCAACAAGAGGACCCGTGGTCAAAAAAGGCCAAATATGAGTACTGTTACCAGTTTAGTAACAGCGTATTTGGGTCAAAATTGCCTCTTTGAACCCGAAGTCTGGTAGCGCACAGAGATGTGGTGTAAGAGGCGGGGCATGCCCCGCCTCTGCC
>NZ_QRHU01000021.1:0-33615 GCF_003470945.1 Collinsella sp. AM23-17
GCGCTGGCCGTGGCGCTCGGCGTGTTCGGGGCCGTGCTCGCCGTCGCCGGGCGCCTGCCGCTCGGGCCCGCTCCGCTTGCGGTCGCCTGGGCGGGCATCGTGCTGGGCAGCCTGCCCCTCTACGCGCTGGGGCTCGGCGTGGCCCTGCGCCTCGGCCGCAACGCCGTCATCGGCACCGGCGCGGCGGGGATGCTCCTCGCATTCTTCTCGGTGGGCGGACTTGCGCACGGTCTCATGACCGGCGAGCTCACCGGTGCCCTGGCGACGCCCCTGAGCTGGGTGCCGCTCGCCTGGCCCGCGCGCCTGGGGTCGCTCGGGGTTGAGGCCTTCATCGACGCCGCACGCGCGGCGGGCCCACTCCTCACGACTGCGCTCGCTGGCCTCGTGCTCACCCTGGCAGCCGACGCCGTCCTTCTCGCCTGGTTCTGCCGCTTCGAGGACGGGAGGGCAGATGCTTAGGAGGCCGCTCGCCTCCATGCTCGTCCTCCTCTCCGCAGCGCTCCTTCTGGGCGGGAATGCCCTGCTCGACGCCGGCTGGGGGTCGGCACTGCGCTCGATTGCCGACCGCGTGCTGCCCAACCCTGAGATCGCTATGTGGGCGCCCGCGCCCGAGCCCGGCAGCCACGCGAGCTCCTACGCCGACGCCACCGGGGGCGGGGACAAACTATGTCTACCTGGTGGACGCTGCGGACGACAGGGGCAATGTCCGAGAGTTCCAGCTCAACTTCTTCGGGCGGGAGTCGGACGGCGAGGGCTGGCTCGAGATCGAGGCGCGCGACGGCTCGGGCGTGCGCTACCGCGCTTGCGACGCGGCCGAGGCGCCCGCGGCTGCGCGCAGGGCTCTGGACCGCTGAGCGCGGCGCTAGTACAATTCCGACGAGAGTGTCAGGAGGTCAACATGGCGAGGATACTGGCAGTGGATGATGAACGGGCGATCCTCGACGCGCTCGCGCGCGTCCTCGGCCGCGACGGCCATGAGGTCGTTAGGGCGGCGGACCCGACGGCGGTCCTGGGGATGGACCTCTCGCGCTTCGACCTCGTGCTCTGCGACGTCATGATGCCGGGGCTTGACGGCTTCGAGCTCGTGCGGCAGATCCGCCCGGACTTCGACGGGCCCATCGTCTTCCTGACCGCGCGCGTGGCCGAGGAGGATGCCGTGGCCGCCTACGGCCTGGGCGCCGACGACTACGTCCGCAAGCCCTTCGGGGCCGCGGAACTGCGCGCCAAGGTCGCGGCCCATCTACGCCGTGAGCGCCGGCCGCGCTCGCACGCCCTCTCCTTCGGGGAGGTGCGGATCGACCTCGGGGCGCGCGACCTCGCCGTGGGCGGCGAGACCGTGCCGCTCACGCCCACCGAGTACGCCATCTGCGAGTACCTCGCGCGCCACCCCGGGCAGGTCATGAGCCGCGCGCAGATACGCGAGGCGGTGCTCGGCTGGGAGAGCGACGCCGACGACGCGGCCATATCCATGCAGGTCAGTCGCGCCCGGAGGAAACTCTCCGAGGCCGGCGCCGATCCGATCGCGACCGTCTGGGGGATGGGGTACAAGTGGCAGCTCTGAAGATCGGGGCGCGAGGTCGCGGGGGCATGCCGCTCTCCTTCGTCATCGCGCGCTACTTCGCCTACGCGTTCGCGGCGGTCGCCACGGCGTGGCTCGCCTCGTTCATGGTGCTCTCCGTGTTGATCAGCGCGGGCTTCGTCTACGAGGCAAGCTGGGGGCCGGCCAATGCGCGCGAGGTCGCGGAGGGCCTGGCACGCGACGGCGTCTGCGGGCAGCAGGACGTGCCGACGGCGTACCGCTACCTCATCCTGAACAAGGACGGATACGTGCTGATGACAGACCTCGAGGGCACGCGGCTCGAGGACGCGACGGAAATGGCCCGTGCGGCACTCGCCGCGGATCCGGGCACAGTGGAGATCGAGGGCGGGGGTTCGGGCCTCACCTACGCCGCGTTCCCGCTCAAGGGCGGCGGGGCCTGCGCACTCGTCAGCGAGTACCTGCCGCAGTGGGTCTCGCGCGACCTCGCCGGCCTGCTTCCCAACCCGCAGAACCTCATACTCGTCGGCGCTACGGCGGGAAGCGCGCTCGCGCTCGCGCTCGTGGCGCGCCGCGCGAGCCGCGTGATCTCGCGCAAGATGGCGCCGCTCGCGGAGGCGGCGGGGCGCGTCGGCGCTGGGGAGCTCGACTTCGCGGTCGGCAGCACCAACGTGCGCGAGGTGAACGACGTCCTCGCCGCGATGGACGCCATGCGGACCTCCCTCGCCGAGTCGCTCGAGGCCCGCTGGGCCGCGGAGCGGGGGCAGCGCGAGCAGATGGCGTCGCTCGCCCACGACCTCAAGACGCCGCTCACCGTGCTGCGCGCCAACGCCGACTTCGTGGCGGAGGAGCTGGAAGACAAGAAAGACGCCGACCTCGCGGCCGCCGCGCGCGACATAGCCGGCAGTGTCGAAAGGCTCGACGGCTACGTGCGCCTGCTTATCGAGGCCTCGCGCGGGTCCGGCGGGGCGGAGAGGGCCCCCATGCGGCCGGCCGAGCTCTGCGAACAGGTCCTCGCCGAGGCCGCCCAGATCGCTCGGGCGCGAGGCGTGACGCT
This sequence comes from Collinsella sp. AM23-17, assembly GCF_003470945.1. Lineage (NCBI taxonomy): Bacteria > Bacillati > Actinomycetota > Coriobacteriia > Coriobacteriales > Coriobacteriaceae > Collinsella > Collinsella sp. AM23-17. The sequence continues at coordinate 2,595 of NZ_QRHU01000021.1, forward strand.
CGACGCGGCCACGGGCCCCGCTGTCGCGGGCGCACCCGAGGCCCCGCTCGACCGAACCACCCTGGCGCGAGCCGCCGCGAACCTCGTGGCCAACGCCGCCGAGCACGCGCGCTCGCGCGTGGCGGTCTCCTGCGACGTCGCGGGCGGACACCTCGTCGTCGAGGTGGCCGACGACGGACCGGGCTTCTCTCCCGCCGCCCTCGAACGCGGCTGCGAGCGCCTCTTCACAGACGACTCCTCCCGCTCCTCGCGCGACGGAGGCCGCCACTACGGGCTCGGCCTCCACGTCGCCTCCGAGGCCGCGAGCGCCCACGGGGGCTCCGTCTCGCTCGCCAACAGCCCCTCGGGCGGCGCGGTGGTCACCATCGCGGTCCCCCTGTGCGGGATCTGACGATTTCCTCGATGTCTACCTCGACTGTGATATGTCGCTCGCCGAGGGCGCGACGAGATGGTGTTGCGTCTGCCCCATTTGGTGCTTCTAGCTCAAATTTGATCTGATGTAAGGCCCGTGCAATCCTGCATGGGCCTTTCTTTTGGCAATTGCTCGACCGATTTGTGGCTTGAAACACAAATAATCGAGTTAATGAGACATGGGGTCATACAGCGGCTCTCAGGGCGCCCTCCGCACTCCCCCCGCCATTGCCTCTGCGGCATCCTCGTATAGAGCCCATCCTCCTTGGCGTTTCGTTGCAACACCCCACTCGTCCACCGATTAAGTGAACTGCTGGAATAAAGACAGCGACACGCCTGTTCGTTACAGTTGCTATATCTGTGTAAATCGTCGCGATAAATACAGCCTGTACTCGGCTGTATACCAACTACGCGTATGTAGATTCATATCGCGTTAATAAATCGGCTCAAGCGTGTGCAAAACGCGCAAGTAACCGCAAAAGGCGATTATCGCTCAGGTAGTTTTTTGGCACCCTGTTGCTTAATCAAAATTAAGCAATTGCTTAAAACAAAAAAGGTCAGGCACTAGGTGCCTGACCTGCAAACTTCTGGTCGGGACGACTGGATTCGAACCAGCGACCCCTTGACCCCCAGTCAAGTGCGCTACCAAGCTGCGCCACGTCCCGAAGCTTTTGTTTGTTGCTCTGCTCTCGCTCGCAACAGGGAGTATATTAACCCGAAACTTTGTCCTTGTGCAAGAACTTTTTTACAAATTTTGAAGCAAGTCCAAAATTGCATCTGCGAGCTGGGGTTTTGTTAGTACGGGAAGTTCTTGCGTGCCCGCTGTGCTCACGATCCAAGCTTTGTTGGTATCGGTTCCAAAGCCCGAATCGGCGCGCGAAACATCGTTGGCGATAATGGCATCGCAACCCTTACGCGCGAGTTTGCGCTGCGCGTACTCCACGACGTTATCGGTCTCGGCCGCAAAGCCGATCACGCACCGCTCGCCCTTTTGGTGTGAAAGTTCGGCCAAGATGTCAACGGTCTCGACGAGCTCGATTCGATCCAGGCGCTCGTTGGCCTTTTTGAGCTTATGGTTGGCAGGGGCCGCGGGGGTGTAGTCGGCGACGGCCGCAGCGCAAATGGCAGCGTCGGCCGTCTGGAAGGCGTTTAACGCCGCCTGCAGCATTTCAGCGGCGGTCTGCACGCGCACGCACTCCACGCCGTGGGGAACGTCGAGCGATGTCGGTCCCAGCACGAGCGTGACGGCGGCACCGCGACGTGCGGCCTCCCCCGCCAGGGCGATACCCATCTTGCCCGAAGAACGGTTGCCAATGAATCGCACCGGGTCGATCGGCTCGTGCGTGGGGCCGGCGGTGATGACGATGCGCTTGCCCGTCAGGTCTTGCGGCACGGGGTTGAGCACCTCGCAGACGGCCTCGACGATGTCCTCGGGTTCGCTCATGCGGCCCGTGTCCACGTCGCCGCAGGCAAGGTAGCCACTGCCGGGTCCCACCACGTGGACGCCGCGCTCGCACAGCGTGGCCATATTGGCCTGCGTGGCCGACGCCTTCCACATGCCATTGTTCATGGCCGGCGCGATAACGACGGGCCGCGGTGTCGCAAGCAGCGTTGTGGAGATGAGGTCATCGGCGATGCCGTTGGCCATCTTGGCGATGATATTGGCCGTCGCGGGCGCCACGACCACCAAGTCGGGCTCCTGCGCCAGCGAGATATGGTGGATGGGGTCAGAAGGGTCGTCGAATAGCCCAACCGCGACCGGCTCATTGGTGAGCGCGCGGAAGGTGAGCGGCTCCACGAACTCAGTGGCATGCTCGCTCATGACGACCTTGACGTGCGCGCCGCGCTTTTGCAGCAGGCGCACGATATTGCACGACTTATAGGCGGCGATCCCGCCGGTAATGCCCAGCAGGATCGTTTTTCCCTCAAGTTGCATTGAATTGTTGGATGCCGCCGTCATCGCTAGGCTTCCTTGCTCGGGAGCACCAGGAGGCGGTGGCAGTACGGACAGTGCGTAATCTCGCTACCGTCGTGGTTGAGGTCGCTCATGGACGATGCCTGCAGCGCGGTGTGGCAGACCGTGGGGATGTTGCCCTGGATGGTCTCGACGGCCAAGCCGCGGAACTGCTTGAGCAGACGCTCGTAGTCGGTGAGCACGTCGGCCGGCAGCGTGGCGGCAAGAGCGGTGCGCTCCTTAGTGGCGGCTTCGATCTGAGCCTGCAGGTCGGCAGCCTTGGCGCGGGCGGCCTTGGTATCGGCCTTCACGCCCTCCTCGAACTTGGCGATGATGGCCTGCGCGCGGGTCTCGCGGTCGAGCGCCTCTTTGTGGGCGACAACGACATCCTTGCGGGTGTGCTCAATCTTGTCCAGGCGCTTGGCCAGGGTGGCGAGCTCGTTTTCCAGGTCCTGTACCTCGCGGTAGTCGGAGCCGTCAACGTGGCGCTTCTTAGCGGCCTCGATGGCGTTATTGGTCTGGATCTCGGTGGTGTTGAGATCGTCGAGCTCAATATCCAGGTCCTTGCGTTGGGCGTAGAGCTTGGTCATTTCGGCCTTGAGCTTAACGTAGGTCTTGCGCTTGGAAGCGAGCTCCTTGAGCTCCGGCATATTGGCAAGTTCGCTCTTGTTGCGGGCGAGCTCCAAATCGATCTGTTGCAGCTTGAGTAGCGTAGCGCCGGCGCTCATAAGTTCTCTCCTTTTGTCACAGTCCACCATTGGCAAGGGTTCAGTATTTTAATCGCATGACGGGGGTCGACCCCGGCGTCAACTGCAGAGTTCATCAATATATCAACGAACGGCTCCTCGGAGCGGTCGTGGCCGAGCAAGATCACCGGCAGCCCGCGCAAGGCAAGGTCCTGTGCCACGTGGTAGCCCGCCTCGCCCGTCACGACAACATCTGCGCCCGCGGCGATGGCGAGCTCTCCGAAGTCGCCCAGGGAGCCGCCCAAAATGGCGACGGTGCGGCACGGGCGATCAGCTTTGCCCCACACACGCGGGTCGCTGCCAAAGGCCGTGGCAGCACGGGTGGCAAGATCGCGCAGCGTGCACGGGTCGTTGAGCGTTGCAAGTGCGCCCAGGCCGGTGGCCTCGGGGTCGTCCACGTGCTCCAGTGAGCTCACGGGTGCGGCACCCAGCAGCTTGCTCAGGCAGACATGGGCTTCGTGCGAGCGGTCCAGGTTGGTGTGGAGCGAGATAATGCTCACCCCGCAGCGGGCAGCCTCGTAGAGGGCCGCACTGCACTGGGGTCGTGTGGCATCCGCCGGACAAAAGGCCTCGGGTGCCTTGATGTATATGGGATGATGCGTCAGCAGCACGTTGGCGCTTGCTTCTTGGGCGCGGCGAACATTAGCCTCAGTCGCATCGAGTGCGCAGGCAACGCCGGTGATCTCCGCGGCCGGATCGCCAACGGAGAGTCCTACGTGGTCCCAGGGCTCGGTGTCCGTCTTGGGATAGCGTGCCAGTAGCGCGCGCTCGAGCTCGGCGACGATCATGCGGCACCTGCGATCGAGAGCAGCGTCTGGGCAAACTCGTCCAGATCGTCCGGATTCACGCGGTCGTCAAAGGAAATGCGCAGTGCACCTAGTGCCTGCTCGCGACCAATGCCCATGGCGCTGAGCACATGGCTCGGGTCCATGCTGCCGCTCGAGCACGCCGAGCCGGCCGAAACCTCAAAGCCGGCGGCATCGAGCTTGACGATGAGCTCCTCGGAGTCCATGCCATCAACGTAGATCGACACCATGCCCGGCAGGCGATCGGCCTGTGCGTAGTCGCCCATGGTGGCATGAATACGCGGATGAGCCGTAAGCGTGGCGTAGAGCTTGTCGGAAAGGGCTTGCAGCTTCGCGCGCTCCTGAGCCACATGGGGCGTCAGAGACGAGGCGGCAGCGGCAAAGGCGAGCTGCGTTCGCAGGTCTTGCGTGCCGGCACGACGACCGGCCTCCTGTCCGCCGCCAAAGATGCGCGGGCGCAGCGGCGTGCGGCTCTTAAGGTAGAGTGCGCCAGATGCCACGGGACCGCCAATCTTGTGGGCTGCGACGGACATGGCGTCGACGCCCAGCTCGGTGACATCGAGCGGAATATGCAGATACCCCTGGATGGCATCGGTGTGGAACAGGGCGCCAACGGTATGCGTGGCCGCGGCAAGCTCGCGGATGGGCTGCACCACGCCGGTCTCGTTGTTGGCAACCATGATGCTCACGAGCGCCACGTCGTCGCCTAGCAGCTCGACAAGCGCGGCAGGCTCAATGTAGCCCATGTGGCAGGGCTGCACCAGGTCGACGGTAAAGCCGGCGGCACGCAGCAACGGCAGGTTGTCCAGAATCGAATCGTGCTCGATGGCCGAAACGATTACACGATCGCGCTTGCGATCGCGCTGACGAGCGCCCTCGGCAAGACCGAGCAGCGCCAGCTGGTTGGCTTCGGTGCCGCCGTTGGTCAGTACAATCTCGGACGGGCGGACGCGCGCGCCAAAGCTGCGGGCGATCTCGCGACGTGCAACCTCCAGACGCGCGGCAGCCTTGCGGCCGAGCGAATGCAGCGAGTTGGGGTTGACGCCGGCAAGCTCGCTGTCGTCGTACTCGCGCTGCGCAAGGAGCGCCTCGGCGCGCATTGGCGTCGAGGCGGCATAGTCAAGATTCACGGGTATGCGGTTTTGACCTGCGGTCATAAGGGTTTATGCCTCCTGTGCGGCCTCGTTGCCCAGCTTCTGCAGCAGCGCAACCTCGGCAGCGGGATCTTCGGACTTAAATACGGCAGAACCGGCCACGAGCACGTTGGCGCCGGCCTTGACGACCTCGGCGATGTTCTTGGAAGAGATGCCGCCGTCGACCTCGATCATGGGCGACACGCCGTAGCGCTCGCACATGGCCTTGAGCTCGTGCAGTTTGGCAATGGTACCGGGAATAAAGCTCTGGCCGCCAAAGCCGGGGTTCACGCTCATCAGCAGCACCATATCGACAACGTCGATGATGCTCTCGAGCACGCACACGGGGGTGGCGGGGTTGAGCACCACGCCGGCCTTGATGCCGCGCTGCTGTAGATGGGTGAGCGTGCGGTGCAGGTGCGTGGAGGCCTCGTAGTGTACCGTGATCATATCGGCACCGGCGTCGGCGTACCAATCGACCGTCTCGTCGGGGTTCGACACCATGAGGTGCGCGTCGACCGGCACGTCGGTGGAACGCTTGACGGCCTTGAGGATGTCAACGCCAAAGGTGAGGTTGCCGGTAAAGTGGCCGTCCATTACGTCGAAGTGCACGTAGTCGGCACCGGCGATCTTGTCGAGTTCGCCCTTGAGGTTGGCCATGTCGGCCGAGAGGACGGACGGAGCGATTTTAATGGAACCCATGGTAGTAGCCTTTCTGCACTAGTCGGTGAGTCCGTAGAACTCTTGGGAGGGTACGCGGTCGGTAAGAATCTCGAGCGCCCTATCCAAAGTAACACCGTTGTAGAGCGTTTGCTCCACGGCAAAGGTGAGCGGAATGTCAACGCCCAGTGAACGGGCGAGCTCGCTGACGCTGCGGGCCGCGACGGCGCCCTCCACCACCATATGCGTGCGCGCTTGGTACTCGTCGAGCGAAACACCGTGGGCAAACTCGAAACCAAAGGTGCGGTTGCGCGAATGCTCGGAGGTACAGGTGGCAATGAGGTCGCCCATGCCTGCAAGCCCCATGCAAGTCATAGCTTGACCGCCGCGGGCGTGCACCAGACGGCTGATCTCGGCCAGGCCGCGCGTCATGATGAGGGCGAGCGTGTTGTCGCCTGCGCCCGAACCGGCGGAGATGCCGCACACGATGGCGATGACATTTTTCATGGCGCCGCAGACCTCGACACCGGTCATGTCCTGCGACAGGTAGATGCGGAATGCCGTGGACAGGAGCAGGTCCTTAAAGGTCTCCCCTATCTGCGGATCTTCGCTGGCGATGACGGCGGCCGAAAGCCCGCCGCGGCAGATCTCCTCGGCATGGTTGGGGCCCGAGAGGGCCGCCACACGCCGCTCGTTGCCGATCTCGCTGGCGATGACCTCGCTCATGAGCAGGCCGGACTCGGGCTCAATGCCCTTGGTAAGGCAGAGCACCGGGGTGTCGGCGGCGATGAGGGGCGCTGCCTGATGGCATACGCTGCGCAGGTGTGTGGAGGGCACGGCAAAGATGATGGCGTCGGCGGCGTCGAGCGCTTGCGCCAGGTCCGTCGTGGCGACGACGTTGCCGGGCAGCTCGTAGTCCACCAGATACCGGGGGTTGCAGTGCTCGCCATTGATGCCGGCGGCCGTCTGCTCGCTATGGGCCCACATGGTCACGCGCTCGGTTCGCGCGGCGGCAAGGCCGGCGACGGCGGTTCCCCAGGAGCCGGAGCCAATCAGCGCAACATTCATGACTCTCTCCTACTTATCGTCGGGCTCGGTGACGCGCTTAGTAAACGAGAGCTTGGACTCCTTACCCGTCATGAGCTTTTTGATGTTCGCACGATGGGCCCACACCACGGTGATGCCGATTAGCGTCATGCAAAACTTAAGTCCCAGGCTGCTGTACGGAAAGACCGCGCAGGCGGCGATGGGAAGACCGATGGCCGCGGCAAGCGAGCCCACCGACACAAACTTGGTGATGGCGACGGCCACGATAAACATGCCCAGCAGCGACAGGCCAATGGGCCAGTACCAGGCGAGGATGACGCCCAGACCAACCGCTATACCCTTGCCGCCATGGAAGTTGAGGTAGGGCGAGAAGATATGGCCCCACACCGCTGCCAGGCAAATGACGCCGAGCATCCAATCGCCGGGGGCTCCGGGCGCCATGATGCTTACGGGGAAGCCATAGCCCACGCCCGCGATGAGCGGACGGGCGATAAGGACACAGATGGCGCCCTTAAGGCAGTCGAGCAGCAGGGTGAGCGCGGCCACCTTGGGGCCGGCCACGCGCAGGGCGTTGGTGGTGCCGATGTTGCCGGAACCCGCCTTGCGAATGTCGGTGTGGTTGAACACGCGGCCCAAGATCAGGCCAAACGGAATCGCCCCGATAAAGAACGAGACCACGGCGCAGATGGCGGTCAGCAGAATCGGATTATGCATCCTTTTGCTCCTTCTTCCTAAAGAAGAGTCGAATGGGCGTGCCGGCAAAATCGAAGGTCGAGCGCATGCGGTTCTCCACGTAGCGCTGGTAGGTGTCGTTGACCAGATCGCTATGGTTGACGAAGAACGTGAACGTCGGCGGGTTGACGCCCGTCTGGGTCACGTAGTGCATGCGCAGGCGGCGCTTGCCGTCCACCACGGTATGACCGAACTCGCGCAGGTCGGTGAGGAACGTGTTGAGGCGCGAGGTGCTGATCTTCTGCGAGCGCGTCTTTTCGGCGGCGTCGACCATTGCCCAGATCTTCTCCACGCTGCGGCCGGTCAGGGCCGAGATGCGCAGATACTGGGCCCAGGGAGCCATGACGCCCAGACGGCGGTCGACGGTCTCCATGCAGGCCTCGCGCTTGCGGTCGTCGTCGAGCAGGTCCCACTTGTTGAGCAGCACCACGACGGCGCAGCCGCGCTCGATGGCCAAGCCCATGACCTTCTGGTCCTGCTCGGTAACGCCCACGGAGGCGTCGACGACGAGCAGCGCCACGTCGGCGCGATCGATGGCGCGCAGGCCGCGGACCATCGAGTAGTACTCGATATTCTCGTACACGGTGCTCTTCTTGCGAATACCAGCGGTGTCAACCATGCGGTAGTGCTTGCCGTTGCGCTCCACGACGGTGTCGATGGCGTCGCGCGTCGTGCCGGCAATGTTGGACACGATAGAGCGGTCGGCGCCCAGGATGCGGTTGAACAGCGAGGACTTACCGGCGTTGGGGCGGCCGATGATGGCCACGTTCAGCGCATCGGGGAACTCGTCGGCGACCTCGTCCTCTTCCTCCGGAAGCAGGGCCACGATATCGTCGAGCAGGTCGCCCGTGCCATGACCATGCAGGGCCGAGAGCGGCGTGGGCTCACCGATGCCGAGCGAATAGAACTCCCAGATGCTGTCGTTTTCGCGATCGGGGTTGTCGAGCTTGTTCACCAGCAGAAAGACCGGCTTGTCGCAGCGCTTGAGCATGCGGGCGACCGACTCGTCCTCCTCGGTGACGCCGGTGCGGCCATCGACCACAAACAGGATGACGGCGGCTTCCTCGGCGGCGGCGAGCGCCTGGTCGCGGATGGACGTGGCAAAGACGTCGTCGCTCTTGAGCGGCTCGATACCGCCCGTGTCGACGATGGTGAACTCGCGGCCGTTCCAATCGGCCGTGTGATACGAGCGGTCGCGAGTGACGCCGCGAGACTCGTGGACGATGGCGTCCGAGGTCTGGGCCAGGCGGTTAACGAGCGTGGACTTGCCCACGTTGGGGCGTCCGACGACGGCGACGATAGGTTTCATCTGCTCTCCTTTAATGGGTAGGGTCAGCGGAATTAGTAGAGTCGGCAGGCACAATGCCAAGGATATGCTCCAGGGTATCGAGCAACTCATGCGGCATGGTCGACACCACATGAACCTCGGCACCGCGACTGGTAAGGCTTGCGAGTAAATCGTCACGATGATACTCGTCAAGCGTCATGCCGTCAGCGTTGAACATGAGCTTAGGCACAAAGAGCATAACCCCCGACAGATCTTGGGGCAGCTGCTCCAGAATGTCACACGCGACGATGAGGCCGGTCACGTCCACGTTGCCGCCGAAGTAGCGGTTCTTGATGGCTGTGACGGTGCCGGCGAGTCCCTGGGGCGACTCCACAAAGCGCGCCACGGTGTCGCGCGCGCTGGCGCCGGAGAGGCACAGAAGGCGCTGGTTGCGCTCGGCGATGCCAGCGCGGACGCGGGCCAGACGCTCGGCGTCGGCGGCAAGCACGTCGTCGGTCTCGTCCAGATACGAGCGGATCATGCCAATGCCGTCGTAGTACTGCGGGTAACCGTCGTAAAAGTCTGCCTCGGGAGGATCGATGCCGGCGTCCAGGTAGAACTCGTCGCTCATCTGGAAGGTGTGGCGGCCAAAGCGCTCGAAGGCTCGGTCCTGGAAAGGCCGGATCATGGCAATGGTCTCGCGCGCCAGCTCGGGCTTGTCGCTGTAGGACCAGCTAAAGCGGTTCTGATGCTTGGTAAAACCGAGCGGCACAATGCCCAGGCTTGTGATTTGCTCGTGCTCCTCGCAAAAGCGCAGGGTCTTTTCCAGCTCCTCGCCGTCGTTCATGCCGGGGCACAACACGATCTGCGCGTGAATCTCGATGCCGGCGGCCATGATGGCTTCGAGTACGTCCATGCCGCGCTGGGCGTTGCGGCCCATCATGCGGCGGCGGACGTCGGGGCTTACGGCATGGACCGACACGTTCATGGGGCTCATGTTGCGTTGGATGACGTTTTGAACATCATCGTCGGTGAGGTTCGTGAGCGTGACAAAGTTGCCCTGTAAAAAGCTTAGGCGATAGTCGTCGTCGCGAATGTAGAGCGTGGAACGGCCGCCCTTGGGCAGCATGGTCATAAAGCAGAACACGCAGGCGTTGACGCAGGTGCGCATGCCGTCAAAGATGGGGCCGTCGAACTCCAGCCCCCAGTCCTCTCCCGGGAAGCGGTCGAGCTCGACGGAGGTGACGGTGTTGTCGCGTGGGTCGAAAACCTCGAGGTCGACGGTATCATCGTCGGCCTCCCAGAGCCACACGATCATGTCGGTGAGCTGCTCGCCGTTGACCGTGAGCACGCGCATGCCCGGCTCGATACCCACATCCCACGCGGGCGATTCGGGACGCACGTTCTTTACGAGCGCGCCTTCACCCGGCTCGGGGTCGCGGCTGCGCCCGTAATCGGCCACCTCGGCGGCGTATGCGGGTACGGTCTGGTCCATGATTAGCGGCAAAGCTCCTTGATGCGCGCGACGGCGCGTTCGATGTGTTCTTGCGGGGTGGAGGCTCCTGCGGTGATGCCGATGTGGCGTACGTTGACAAACCATGCCGCCTCGATCTCGGATGCCTCCTCGATGTGATGTGTGCGCTCACAGACGTCGGTGCAGATCTGTGCCAGGCGGCGGGTGTTACCCGAGTTCTTGCCGCCCACCACGACCATGCAGTCGCAGCGGTTGGCAAGTGCGGCTGCTGCCTGCTGTCGCTCGCTCGTGGCGGCGCAGATGGTGTTGATCACGCGCAGCTCCTGCACGCGCGGAGTGATGGCAGCCACGACCTCGGCCAGGTTCTGCGCGGTCTGGGTGGTCTGCACAACCAAGCCTACCTTGCCCTTGAGCGGTAGTGCGTCCGCATCGGCGGCGCAACTCACGACTTGAGCGTCATCACCAGCGTGGCCCAGAATGCCCTCGACCTCGGGGTGGCCCGGCTCGCCCACGACGATTACGCGGTAGCCCTCGCGGACCAGGCGCTCGGCGGCCACGTGGACCTTCTTGACGTAGGGGCAGGTGGCATCGATCACGTCGAGGCCGCGCTCGCGAGCAGCATCGATCACCTGCGGCACCACGCCGTGCGCGCGAATGATCACGGTGCCCGACGCGGCGTCGTCCAAGGTTTCTGCTAGACCGACGCCTGCCTCGGCGAGCTCGCGTACCACGATGGGGTTATGGATAAGCGGGCCTAGGGTATGGACCGTAGCGGTCTCCCCCGCCTGCGGGGCGGCCGCCAGGGCCATATCGAGCGCGCGCTGTACGCCGTAGCAGGTGCCGGCGTGAGCTGCAATCTCGATGGTGGGCGCGCCGTCCTGGTCGGACGCAGTCGCGGCGGTGTTCGTCACGTTCTCGCTCATGGCTAGAACCTGCCCGGATGCTCGGCGCACAGTTCGTCGCGCATGGCGTATACGCGGCTCATGGCCTCGGACTCAAACCAAGCCAAGCGCTCCTTGCGCTTGAGCTCGGCCGGTGCATCGGAAAGCGAGACGGCCTTGCCGGCACGAATCCAGCACTTCTTGGGACGCATGAGCTTTTTGCCCGCGGGCGTGATGTCGGACCAGCCGCAAATGGCGAGCGGGTTGACGGGCGCCTTGCCCATCTGAGCGATGAGCGCAAAACCGCCGTGGACCTCGGGCTTGATCTCGCGCGAGCGGATGCGCGTGCCCTCGGGGAAGATCAGGACGTCCTCGCCGCGCTGCAGCGCATGCTGGGCGGCGCGCAGGCACTTCATATCGGCAGTACCGCGCTCCACGGGAATGCCGCCAACGCGGCTAAAGGCCCAGCGCACAATCTTGCTCTTGGCAAATTCGGACTTAAAGATGGGACGAATGCGGCGGCCCCCAAAGAACAACGCCGTCTCCACGGCCAAGAGCTCGGCCATCGAGGTGTGGTTGCAGATGACCACGCTGCCGCGGCCTTCCTGACGCTCAAACAGCAGGTCAGCGTCCTCGACCTTCCAACGCCACATGAGCTTGGAGAAGGCCCAAAGGATGGCCATGACTACGACGACGGTGCCGCGGATGAGCGCTGGGAACTCGGCGTAGGGAGCGTTGTAATAATCCTCGGGCGTCTGCTTAAACAGGCGCATGGCCTACCTCCTTTGGTTGATGAGGTCCTCGATTATCGAGACGACCTCGTCGATGGTGTGGGCGGTGGAGTCGACGTGCACGGCGTCCTCGGCGGGCACGAGCGGCGCCACCTCGCGGCTGCTGTCGAGTTTATCGCGTTGCTTGAGAGCGTCGAGGGTCTCGTCGACCTCGGCCTCGAGCTGCTCGGTGGTGAGCGTCTGGGCGTCGTTCTGGTGGCGCTGCAGCACGCGGCGACGGGCGCGCTCGCGCGGGTCAGCGGTCAGGAAGACCTTTACTTGCGCGTTGGGGAATACGACGGTACCGATGTCGCGACCCTCGGCCACGATATCGCGGTCCTCGGCGGCGCGGCGCTGGTGAATGAGCATGGCGGCGCGCACGCCCGGGTAGGCCGAGACCTTGGATACGTTGGCGTCGACCTGCGGGGTACGGATGGCGGCCGAAGCGTCCTGGCCGTCAATGGTCAGGCGCGTGTCCTCGCCGGTGCCGTTGGTAAAGCGAATCTCGATCTGCTCGGCGAGGGCGTCGATGGCCGTCTCGTCGTCCAGATCGATGCCGCGGTCGAGCGCGGCGAAGGTGACGGCGCGATACATGGCGCCCGTGTCGAGCTTGTTAAAGCCCAGCTGGCGGGCGATCTCCTTGGCGATGGTGGATTTGCCGGAACCGGCGGGGCCGTCGATGGCGACGATCATGCAGTGCTTCCTTTCGATGGTTGACGTGCTGGTATGGTTCGCGGGCGCTGTATTGGTTGGCGGTCTGCCTAGCCGGTGTAACGCTCGCGGTAGGTATTGCGCTTGGGTGCGGAGCCGTGGCTGCCGTGGTGACGCGTGCGACTGGCGGGCGTGTCTTGGGGCTTGCCGCCGTTTCGCTTGCCGACGGCCTGCTTGGGCGGGATGCCGCCGGCCTTGAGGATCTGCACCTCGCGGTCGGTGAGCTCGCGCCACGAGCCCTTGGCCACGCCCTCGAGCTCAAGGCCGGCAAAGTTGCAGCGATGCAGGCGGATTACCGGATGGTGGATCTTGCTCAGCATGCGCTTGACCTGGTTCTTGCGACCCTCGCGGATGATGACCTCCACGGCGGTGGTACCGGGCTTGACGCCTTGCGGTGCCACAGCCTCTGCCTCGCGCGCGTTGATGACGCGGCAGATCGCCGGCTGGCACAGGCCGTCGTCGAGCTCGATGCCACGGCGGAGCGGTCCCAAGTCGCGATCGGTCAGGTGGCCGTCCACGAGTGCTTGGTAGGTCTTATAGACATGCTTGCTGGGGTGCAGCAGGTCCTGCGACAGGTCGCCGTCGGTGGTAAAGAGCAAAAGGCCTGTGGTGTCGCGGTCCAGGCGACCCACCGGGAAGAGCCCCGGATAGCGGTCGCGCGGGACCAGGTCTGCCACGCAAGGTCGCTCCTGCGGATCGCTCATGGTGGTGAGGTAGCCGGTCGGCTTGTAGAGCATCAAGTACACGGCGCCCTGGTTGAGCTTGACGGGCATGCCGTCGACCTCGATATGGTCGCGGTCGACGTCGACCTTGGTGCCCAGTTCGGTCGCGACCTGGCCGTTGACGGTCACGCGGCCGGCAGTCATCAGGTCTTCTGACCCGCGGCGGCTCGCCACGCCCGCGCGCGCCAAAAAGCGCTGCAGGCGCATGGTGTGCGGATAGACGGGCTGGGCGTCGGACTCGTGCGTATCCGCGTTGGGTACCGCAGCGCCGGCGCGCGTCTCCCCTACTTCGTTAGTCCTCGTCATGCAAATCCTCCGAGATCTCGTCGACGACCAGGGTTTCCAAGTTCTCGACTGCCTCAACATCTTCAACATCGGTATCGAGCAGTTCGCGCTCTTCGTCCAGGTCCTCGGCCTGCTCCTCGAGCGTGGACTGAATGCTGCGGCCGCTCAGGCGCTCGCGGATAAACTGACGCGACTGCTCGTCGGGGGCAAACTGCTCCAGATCGGGCAGATCGCGGGTGGAGCGCAGACCGAACTTTTCCAAGAAGGCGTTGGTCGTGCCGTAGATGATGGCTTGACCGCGCTGGGGGTCGCGTCCGAGCTCGCGCACCAGACCTTTGTCCACGAGCGACGCGATGACGCCGTCGGAATTGACGCCGCGGATGCCCTTGACCACCTCGCGCGTCACGGGCTGGTGGTATGCGATGACGGCCAGTGTTTCGAGCGCGGCCTGCGACAGCTTTTGCGTGTCCCAGCTCAACACATAGGCCTCGACCACGTCGTGGTAGGCGGGGTGCGTAAACAGGCGCCAGCCGCCGGCGACCTCACGCAGCTGAAAGCCACGGTTGGCCTCCTCGTACTCAACCTTGAGCTCGGCGAGCAGCGATGCGCACTCGCCGGGGGCGATATCCAGTGCGCCGGCGAGCGCGGGCGCACTCACCGGGTCGCTCGACACCAGCAGCAGCGCCTCGAGGGCGCCTTTGAGGCTGTTTGCCTCCAGCGTTGAAAGGGTTGACATGGTTGCTGCTCCTATTCGGTGAGCTCGGGGCCCTCGCCGGGCACGTATGCCTCGGCGCCCTCGACTCGGTTGATGCAGATGGTTCCGAAGATCTCGTCCTGGCTCAGCGTGAGCGAACCGCGCTTGGCAAGCTCAAGCATGGCCAGGAAGGTGACGACGAGTTGCTCGGTGGTGGCGTCGCCGTCCAACAGCTCGCGGAAGGTGCAGGTTTGGTGCGCCATGGTAAAGCGGTCGACTGAGGCCACGGTCAGGTCGAGCGGTACGCGATGCGGCGCCACATGCTCGGCCTCCAGCAGGAAGGTCTGGCGCTTGCCGTCCAGGTCGGCACAGATAACGGCCAGGCCGCGCAGGGTGATGCCAGCCAGATAGTCGGGCATGAGCCCTAGGAACTCAGGGTCGGGGCCGGCCACACGCGGATGCATACGGCTTTCGGCCTGCATGCGGGCACCGAGGGCCGCAGCCGCGCCTTTAAACTGCTTGTAGGCAATCAGGCGCTGGATCAGGACCTCGCGCAAGGCGTCGCCGTCGAGCGCGCTGAGTTCCTCGAGGTCTTCGTCGAACTCGTCATCGTCGTCATCGACTTTGCGCGGGGCCTCCTGCGGCACCAGAGAGGCGGCCTTGATGTCCAGAAGGGTTGCCGCGACCAGCAGAAAGTCGCTCGCCACGTCCAGGTCCAGCGCCTCGATGCGCTCCACCTCGGCAAGGTACTGCTCGGCCACCTCGCTGATGGAGATGGCGCCGATATCTACTTTTTGGCGGGTTACCAGCTGCAGCAACAGGTCGAACGGCCCGCTGTAGACCTGAGTCGACACGCGATACGACATCTTCGACCTCCTTTGACGGCGCCTTCGCGGCGCGGTTTGGGTGCATGTTGCGACCGTTTTGCGCGGTCGACCTGTAAGTTTACCTTAGATGCCGGCGATTGCGAAGTTGAGCAGCCACTCGGCCAGCGGATACACGGTAACGTCGAAATAGCGGCCGATCACATCAATGCCAGTCCACATGGGCAGCAGATACAGCACGATGATGAGGATGGGCATGGCGTATTGCTGCAGGTGGTAGTAGTTGTTGAGCGCCTTGCCTTTGAGGAACGGCACGATGATCGACGAGCCATCGAGCGGCGGGATCGGGATGAGGTTGAAGAATGCGAGTGACAGGTTAACCACGATAAACGTGGCGCCGAAGTTCATGATCTGTGACGCCAGGGCAAAGGAGATGCCGGTGTAGAGGTTGCCGTACGCCACGTGCATGAGTGCCGCGGCAAGGCACGCGAGTGCGATGTTCGACGCGGGGCCGGCCGCGCTCACCAGGACCTCGTCGCGCTTGGGGTGCTTGAGGTTGTTGAGGTAGACGGGCACGGGTTTGGCGAAGGCGAACACCGGGCCGCCGGCCGCGAGCATGAGCAGCGGCAGGATGATGGTGCCAAACGGGTCGATATGGTTAAGCGGGTTGAGTGACACGCGGCCGCGCGAACGGGCCGTCTTGTCGCCGAGCGCCCAGGCCGCGGCGGCGTGTGCGCTCTCGTGGATCACGATGCCCACGATGACGGCGACGGCGCTGGCGAGCAGGTTCATGAGGTAGCTGCTGGACATAGCGCTCCCCTAGCGGACGCGGCGCGAGGCGCGCGTGAGCAGGTAGTCGATCACAAACAGGATCACGGTGACGATGGCGTAATCCAGGCGGAACACGCCGCCAAAGGGCGACGTGATGACGCCATAGCCGGCGATGGCGCTCGGCAGTGCGCGCGAAAGCTCAACGACAAAGCCTACGATCTGCAGCTTGGCGGTGAGGCCGCTAAAACACAGCAGCACGGTCATCGCGCTCATAAAGATGCCGCAGATGCGACAGGCGATGGCGATGATGCTCATCGCCACGGCAGCGGCCTTACGAGAGTTCACGCGCGGTCTCCTCTTCGATCTGGGTGGAAAGCTCCAGCCATTCGTCCTCGAGCTTGGGCAGCTCTTGCTTAAGGCCGTTATATTCCCCCAGCGCGGCGTTGAACTTGTCTTGATCGGCATAAAGCTCTTCGCTTGCCATCAATTCCATAAGCTCGTCATAGCGGGCGCGCTTTTTGTCGAGCTCCGTCTCGATCTTCTTGAGCTGGTTACGCACGCCCTTGAGCTTTTTGTTGAGCGCAGCGCGGGCTTGGGCCTCGGCGCGCTTTTGCTCCTTGGTCTTTTTGCCCTCGGCAGGCTTGGGGGCGGCGACGGGGGTGTCGGCCTGGGCAGCGCTGGCCTTGGCGGACTTGGTCGTGGCCGGCGCGCTCTCCGTGGACGCCTCGGCGGCGGCGCGGGCTGCGAGGTCCTCGCGCTTGTAGAGGTAGTAGTCGTAGTCGCCGTCGTAGACCGTGACCTTGCCGTCGCGAATGTCGATGATGCGGTTGGCCACGGCGCGCACCAGGTGCTCGTCGTGGCTGATCAGCACGATGGTGCCGGGGAAATTTTGCAGGGCGTTCTCGAGCATGTCCACCGAGTCGATGTCTAGGTGGTTGGTGGGCTCGTCCAGGCACAGGAGCGCCTCGGGGGCCACGAGCATCTTGGCCAGGGCCAGACGCGCTTTTTCGCCGCCGGAGAGGACGCGAACCTGCTTCTCGATGGAATCGTTGTCGCTAAACAGGAAGGCGCCCAGTAGGCTGCGCTGCTGTGGCACGGTCCACTTGGGCGTGACGGTGTCGATCTCTTGCAGGACGGTGTTGGACTCGGTCATGCCCTCGAGCGCGTGCTGGGCGTAGTAGGCCACGCCCACGTTGGTGCCCAGGTCCCGGGTGCCGGTGGTGGGCGGCTCCAGGCCGGCGAGGATCTTCATGAGCGTGGACTTGCCAGCGCCGTTGGGGCCGACGAGCGCCACGTGCTCGCCGCGGTAGAGCTTGAGGTCGATGTCGCTGTAGATGTGCTTGTTGCCGTAGGACTTGGAGACGCCCTCCAGGCCCACGACCATGTCGCCAGAGCGCGGCGGGTCGGGGAACTTAAAGTCGATGTGCTTGTGGCCCTCGGGTAGGATGACAAGCTCCTTTTTGATCTGCTCGATCTTGCGGATGCGCTCCTGGGCCTGGGCTGCCTTGGTGGGCTTGTAGCGGAACTTGTCGACGAAGACCTGCATGTGGGCGATGTCGCGCTCCTGGGCGGCGCGCTTGGCGCGCATCTGCTCCAGGTTGTCCTCGCGCTGCTTGAGGTAGCTGCTGTAGTTGCCGGTGTAGGTGGTCACGCGGCGGTTCTCGAGGGCGGCGACGTGGTCGACGCAGGCGTCCATGAAGGCGCGGTCGTGGCTGACGATGAGGACGGCGCCGTCGTAGTTGGCGATAAAGCCGCGCAGCCACTGGACGCTTTCGAGGTCCAGGTGGTTGGTGGGCTCGTCCAGCAGCAGCAGGTCGGGGTGGCGCAGGAAGAGCTTGGCGAGCGCGATGCGCATCTGCCAGCCGCCCGAGAACTCGGAGCATGGGCGCTCAAAGTCGGTGACCTTAAAGCCCAGGCCGGAAAGGATTTTGCGGGCGTTGCTCTCGAGCTCGTAGCCGCCCAGGTGCTCAAAGCGGTCCTGGACCTGGCCGTACTCGTTAAGGAGTGCGTCGACGTCCTTGCCCTGCTCGGAGAGCTCGGTGATCTGGGCCTGCAGCTCGTTAGCGCGCTCGCCCATGCGGCGGATTTCCTTGGCGGCGGCCATGACCTCGGCAAGGATGGTGGTGTCCTTGTGCTCCAGATTAGTTTCCTGCTCTAGGTAGCCCACCTGGCAGTCCTTGGCGTACTGGACCTGGCCGGCGTCGGGGCTGTCGATGCCCATGATGATTTTGAGCATGGTGGTTTTGCCGGCGCCGTTAGGGCCCACGAGCGCGAAGCGCTCGCCGGGGTTGATCTGGAAGGACGCGCCGCTAAAGAGGACGCGCGCGCCGAAGCTTTTTTCGATCTTGTCGACCAGGAGGATCATGCTGCCGCCTTTGACCTTGTGTGCCTATATGAAAAAAGGCCCCAACTTGCGTTGGAGCCTCATTCAATGCTCGGGTGGAGACGAGGGGGATCGAACCCCTGACCTCTTGACTGCCAGTCAAGCGCTCTCCCAGCTGAGCTACGCCCCCGTGCGAAGAAGTACTATACGGGAACTCGGACCACGATGCAAGGACAATTTTGGAAAAATTTTCGCGAGTGTCGGCGCGCACGGGACCGCGCCAGCCCGCGGGGCGCCTGGCCCCCGCACAGCCCGTACGCCGGCCGACTTGGCGCGTGGAACACGACGCGCCCCGTTCAACAGGGTTTTCCGTGCGCCGCCAGTCCCATTATCGGGTCCGATTGCGAAGCGCCCCTCCCCAGCGCCTCAGAACCATGCCGGTTTACTACGATAAATCAGGAATGTCCAACCACGCACGCCTTTTCGTGCAACCGGCGGGCTACCTACCTGCGGTTTTGCAAACGGAGAACACACGGTGCTCGGGGGTCGCCGATTCGTCGTAGTATACCGGCATGGTTTTGAAATGGCATCAGGTTGATTTCACGCAAAAATGTGTCGGAGCCCTGAATTAAAGGCCTTAACTTCTTTAGATCGCGTCTTTTCTGCGACGCGCCTAGATTAGCTGTTGTTTAGCATCGGACTTGATCTTGCGTTGTGCGACTTGCTCGTGCATGGTAGTATTTCACGTCGTGAAGCGAAGAAATTAGGTCTGAGTTGCCTTTGTTAGAATTGCATTCACCGTTCATAAGGGCTCTTGGCGCAACGGTTAGCGCAGGGGACTCATAATCCCTGGGTTCTGGGTTCGAATCCCGGAGGGCCCACCAGAGATTTTTAAGGCCGGGCATTACGCCTGGCCTCTTTGTTATTGGCGCTGCGGACTAGCTTTGCCATCCACAGACGTAAAGTTATTAACATTCATATTTATGATTAACAATGGATATGTAGCCAAGATGCTGCCCAGCCAAAAGATGTGCAAATCGATAGATATGAAAAAAGGCCCCAACTTGCGTTGGAGCCTCATTCAATGCTCGGGTGGAGACGAGGGGGATCGAACCCCTGACCTCTTGACTGCCAGTCAAGCGCTCTCCCAGCTGAGCTACGCCCCCGTGCGAGAATGTACTATACGGGAACTCCCCCGCCGATGCAAGGACAATTTTGGAAAAGATTTTACGGTGCGTGGAACGGCGCGGGGCCGAAGGGACACACGATGCCCGAAATAGCCCGCGGGGCGCGCCCCAGGTGCCGCCGGCCAGAACAAAGCAATCCGCGGTGCTTCCGCGGGAGGGTTTCGTCTGAGCTCCTCTCCGCGCCTTCGGGTCAATTTACTGAACCGTGCGCAGCTCGCGCCAGCTGGTCGCTTCATAAACGGACCGGTTTACTACGACGATTCCCGGATTTCCGACCACACGCCTACATTCGCAAAACGGGCAGGCATTCTACCTGCGGTTTTACGAGCGACGAATTCGGTGTGCTCAGCTACCCCCAATCCAACGTAGTAAACCGGCGTGGTTTTAAAATGGCAATTAATTACTGCAGCATATAAAGTAGTAATAATGCTCACTTGAACATTATTACTTACCAATACCAAGCCAATTGCACAGAACGTTGGCTCGCAATCTGGTCTCAGCGCATCTCATCGCCTCGGTTTTTGGTTTGTAGCGCAACTCCAATCGCTCACACACACTGTGAATGATGGCATCAAGCTGATCGTGATCATTGAGCATGTCATGGGTTACAAGAAATACGTCGTATCCCATGCTTTGTAATGCTGTCATTCGTGCGGCATCGTGGTCCAGCACGGCGCCTGAGCCATGGATAACCTCTCCCTGAAGTTCGATAATCACAGCTTTCATTATTATTGGGTTTACGATGACGATATCGCCGTAACAGATTTTCTGACCTGCGATTTTTCGAGCTGAATTCGACAGCGGTGTTAAGTCGTTGACGTATATGTTTTTAAACTCCGCTCCGCCAGTACGCCTCGGAAGACTTAGCAACATGATTCCAGCAACTTCTAGCGGGGATGCCGCAATACCCATTACCTGCCGTGCGGCTTCGTAGAATTGTTTTCCCCACATCTCGCCCTTAACCTTCGCTGCAAATTTGTGCAGTTCTTCTATTTCAATAAGAGGCTTTCTCATCCAGAGCGATGTGCCTTTTCCGTTTGCTTTATTTCCGGATCCGTCATTCTGCTGCCCACTTTGATCATTCTCGCTGTCCTTCTGGCTCGCCCGAGCATAGACTCGCTTCCATGGGGCCTCGTCTTGGGTTTCATCTAGTTCAAAAAGACTTTCTGTGGTGTACTGCTCTTCTTCTGATTTTGCTTGCTCAAGTGCCATGTCGACCGCGGGCGATGGTTTAAAAACCGAAAACCATCCGCAGAGCTCGTACATGGCCAGAACCAGGTCGCATGAAGAAACGCTTCGAGTCATGGTGAATAGCGTATGAAGAGGGTCTGTGACGCTAAAGCCCATGCCCGTGTCGATCGAGACCTTCTCTGTATAGGCGCTGTTCCATCGGATGGTCCGTCTTGTCTCGGAATGTAGGTTGCTTCGAGTTGATGCTGCTGTGATGACTGGGGTCTTGAGGACGTCGGTTACGAAAGGGGCTTGGGACAGAGCTCGCCAGCCTTCTTCGGAGTTGGGTAGGCGCGGGTAGAGGTCGCGCACCTGCGGTGGGCAGCGCCAATAGCGGAATGCGGTGTTTGCGCAGACGATTTCGTCCATTTGCGCCTCCCCTGGTATCGGCCGTAGACCGTGCGGTTGTGGTCGTGGACGATTATCTACCGGGGCATCATGCGGGTAAGTACCGGAAGCTGACCAAACGCTGACCAAAAGCTTGACGCAATCCGTTGAAAAGCCGCCATAGGCATGAACGCGCTGGTACAAGCTGTGAGCCAGCGGTCTCTGTCTCCACAATTGCACATAGATTACGCAGGGAATTCAATGAATGAACGCAGACGCATTTTGCAAAACGCGCAATGACGACACCTAAGGTGAACTGCGTAACATATAACGCCTTAGGTAACTTCGCTTCAATTTTGGTGTCAAAAAGAAAAAGGTCAGAGGCTTAACACCTCTGACCTGTGCTTTAGATGGTGGGCGATACAAGATTCGAACTTGTGACCCCATCCGTGTGAAGGATATGCTCTACCCCTGAGCCAATCGCCCGTCGCCTTTCGGCAAAAGAGATACTAACATAGCCGCGCGAGGTTTTCCAAGAACTTTTTGCCCCCGATTTTAAATTCGTGCGCGTCAGCCGCGCCATGGCAAACGCCGTAACCACTAAAATCGCAGCTCAACACTGCTTTACAGCTTGAACCACGACGTCTCGGGGTGGCAGTTTCGTCGATCAAGGCGATGCTGTCCAGATCATCGGGTAAAGTACGGGGTGCTTTCGGCACGATAGGGTCGGTTGCGTCTGCTGTACAGTTGTCAAAAGTCATACCTTGTGGATGTCCCTTTCTTCCAAATGGCAGCTATCTCAACAACGACATGCGGCAGCTAGAAGCATTGTACCAAGTAGGAAAAGCGTCACGGAAGCGGCGATCCAGTTGTTGTCGGCGGTCTTGGGGAGTGCCGCACTTGTCGCAGTGGCAGCCTTGGGCTTGGAGGCTTTGGCGACCGTGGTCTTGGTTACTGTCGTTGTTGTCTTGGTTGTCGCGGCCGCTGGTTTCAGCGCCGGATTTGTCGTGGGCCCTGTGGTGGGCTCTCCGGCAGCGGGGTTAGCATCGGCGGAAGGCTCGCCCGCCCCGCATCCAGGCACATCGCTCCCGTCGGTCTCCCCCGCCGGAGGCGTGGCGACATCGGGCTCAACCACCACATGCGGTGCCACTACCCCTGCAGCATCCATCACGCCACTAGCACCAAAAGCCCCGCCAGCAGGCGTCACAAACCGTGCGGACACAAGCGACCCGCCCGTACACGCAACGCCGCCGTCGGCACCGGCCGCATCAAGCCACGAGGCGTCAACGGAAAGCCGACAGCCGGCCGCACCATCGCCAAGGCCCGCATCTTGCAGATACACACCGTAGGCGCGCACGCCCGCTCCGGACCCGGCGCCCGCGGCAACGATGCGCCCGCCGCCGCGCACGGCCATGTCGCCAGCGATCACGCCGGCGACCGCCTCGTCCGTAATATTGGCCCCGTCTGCCCGGGCATCGACGGTGCATCCGTCCACCACGAGCGCCTGCGAAACGTGGATCCCGCACTGCGAGCCCGTCGCCGTCAGGGTCCCGGTGCCGCGAAGCGTCAGGCTGCCCCACACCTCCATGCCGCACAGCGTGATGTCCGCATCGGGCGCATGCGACTCCGTCACGGAGTTCTGCCCGGCAAGCGTCAGCACCAGGTCGCCGTCGGCGCCGATGGCCTCGCCCGCGTAGCCGTTGAGCTCCAGATGGTCGGCATCGGTCCAGGCCCAGCCGGGGCCCGACACGCCCGGCTCGTAGTATGTCGCGCCCGCGATGATGAGGCTCTCCGCGCCCGCAGCATAAGAAGGCCCGCCCAGCAAAACGCATAGGCAGGCCATGGCAACAATCGCAATGTAATGACGGCTGGTGTAGGACTCGGCAGCAAACATACCCGCTCCGATCTTCGCGGGAGCCAATAGAATATGCACCAGAAAATGCCCTGGTGGCAGCACTTATTAGTTTAGCGAGATCGATGCAGGAGCAAGGAGAAATCGCGTGGGCAACTCCCACAATTAGGTGTAAATCGTTTTGCCAGTCGGTGAAAGGAAGAATCGGCTTACAACCTCCGTTTCGATTCTTCAAAAGCGCAGGTAGCATCCTTCAAATTGACAGCATGATACTCCGAAGTGAATCTGAACTTGCGTCAAGACATCTCAAGCAATCTGAATTTCGTAATGTAGATGCGATGCAATAAGAACATATATTCGTTATGTTTGGGTGTTGATGTTGGAGGGCTGCGTCGCGATTGAACTGCTCTTTCGGGCCTTCTCTACGAATTCGCTGATCCAAGATCTTGTTGTGTTCTTGAGGATCCGGATGTTTTCGGTCGCTTCAATGTCGATTTCCATCATTGCCCTGTCGGCGATGTCGTCCGGCAATGTCGGCAAGCCACTGGGAGCAGTCTCCCTGTACTTCTTGGCAAACATGGATACGTATCTTTCGACAAAGAACTTTTTGTCGCTTACGCTTAGCTTGGAGAAGTGGCTCATCAAATTGAAGCGGGAGAGGAGTTCTGCCGGGAAAGTTTCATTGATCTTCCCGAGGGGGCAGTTTGTCGTGAATACGATGATGAACCCGCGGAGATCGTGCTCCATCCCTTGGGAGTCCGTGAACGATCCTGTCTCGAGGAGATCGAGGAAGAAGTTCCAGACGGCGGGTTCAGCTTTCTCGAACTCATCCACCAGGAGAATTCCGGCATCGGACGAGTCGATCTTCTTTCCCAGCTCGCCTTCTTCGCTTCCCATGTATCCTCTCGGGCTGCCAATCAGGGAGTTTAGAGAGTCCTTGCTGCTGTAGTTCCCAAGATTGACTTTAGGGAGGGGCTGGCATGGCGCGATTGCCTCGCAGAGAATCTTGGCGACTTCTGTTTTCCCGACACCCGAAGGGCCAAGAAGGAGCAACGAGAATACCGGCTGCTCGTCGAGCGCGTTGAAGAGCCTGAAGCTGCGCGATCGGGATTCGAAGGAGCGTTTGAATTCGATCTGGCCTATGAGCTCGCTTTCGAGGGTGGTGAGGACCTGTTTGAATTCGAGTTCGTCGAGGGATACGAGTGTTCTCTTTACTCTTTTGTACTTCTGGGCGTCCTTATCGATCTCGATGTCGCATTCTATAATGTCGTCGAACATGGTTCTCAATTGGTATGCTCCTTCGTTCACGGTTTTATCGTCTCCGATGAAGAGGGTGCCAAAGGGTAGCTGGTGGACGAGGAGCTCGAATTTCGATGCCAGCTGAAGATCGCCCGAGAGTAACCCCACAAGTGATGAAACGTCCACGACGAGCTTTTTCTCGGAGAGGAGCTCGGAGATTTGGTCGCTTCCGTGTAGTTCGAGAAGCGACATCAACTTGAAGCCGCCGTCTCCGAGCTGGTCGATCAGGGCTTTATACTGGGATTTGTTGTATGTGACGAGTTTGCGCATGGCGTTGCCTATCAAGCCTCGAAGGACACTGCCTGAATGACAGCAAGGATGTCTATGTAATAGCCCTGTTCTACCCGATTGCCGCCGCCGGTCATGGCGGTGGGTGACGGGTTCTTTCCGCATATAACAATGTCGTTCTGCGGCGTGCGTTTCGGGTCGTCTGGCTGTTGGAAGTAATCGAGGGGGCTCTTCATCTGGGCCGGGGTGATTTTCCCTTTGCATATCCCGACGATGCCGACCTTTCCGATGAGCAGGTCGTCGATTGTGTACCCGCTTTCGAACATTTCTTCTCCATCGAGGGGAATCTTCGCGTACAGCGGCGTTCTTCTTCTTGCGCGGTTTCCTCTGAGCTTGAAGGCTGCGCCGTCTCCTATGAAGGATTGCATCATGTGGCCGATGTCGAGGTCTCCGGCATCGGAGACGGTGATTCCGTCGAAGGTCCCGCTCATGATTGCCATGATGCCTCGAATCTCCTCCTCATTGATGAGCTCCAGCGAGACATCGCCGATGTATGCGAGGTCGCCTTCTGCAAGCGTTGTTCCGCTTTCGGGGGCTTTGCAATGCTCCATTATGTCGGCGAGCATCCGGCTATTTGTGTTCACGTATTCGAGGGTGTCCACGATCTTCTCTTGTTTTTCGTGCCTGACGCTTCCTTCGAGTTTTGCCCTGAGTTTCGTCAGAAAGGGAGGGTTGAGCTCCGCTTCGGCGTTCAATGATGCTCTCTTTGTCGTCCCGTTCTGGTTTTCCTTGGAGCTTGTAGTCTTGAGTTTGTTGTCCAGGAGCATCCTCGTCTCGAACACCTTCTGCTGATTCATGTAGTAGACGGTGAAGAGGCCTGGTATTTTATTTTCTGGCATAGTTCCTCCGCTCCTTTCCTTTAGCGTGGGGCTGTCGTTGTTTCCGCCCCTCGTTATCCGCGTACCATCCGTTTCACACCATACGTATCATTGCCACTCCGAAAAAGCAATCGGACCCACCATGCAGCCGAGACGGACAGAAGACCGTGAGCACGGCGAAGAAGACGTGACTGGCGCATCCTTCAATCTATGCAACAAATGAAATCAAGCCGGCACCGCGCAAGCGCAAAACAAGACCGCTGGCACTGAAGCGCACGGCAAGTGGAGCATCGGTGCTACTTCTGTACGGGATACCCAAATCGGCTCTCAAGCTCCTCCAGATTTCTCAAGAACAAACGCCTTCTCATTGATCCAGTTTTCGTTTCAACGTTCGTTTCTTCCAGTGCAGTCTTTATCTCAAGTATCCATTCAACTAAATCCGCCGATGGCACCCCACCCGGAATCCAAACGTTATGAAGATGCACAAAGAACTTGCGAAGCGCCTCTTGATTCGCCGCATCTTCTCTACAAAATGACTCGACAATGACTCTCGGACTAGCATTAACCAACACTTTGACATCGCGTTCTGCAGCATCGTTGAGAAGTCGAGCAATCTCCCTGCCCGTCAGTCCCTCCGCTCCCTCAGATATCATCAACTGACTCGACATCTTTTTATTCAGCTCTGTCCGAGCATAACGCTCAAGTTCTTCGGCGAGCGCCCGTCTTTTCCGCCTTTCGTCTGCACTAAATACTGGTCCAGAGAGGAGCTCAGAAGCTTTGTCTAGATCGGCATCGATCACTTTCTTGCAATATTTGATAAAGTCATTTTGCGAAAATGGACATTCCCATTTGAGGTCAGATAGCAGGTAATAAACCTCGAGCACGTCGTGCAAACAATCGACTGAATAATGTGCTCTAGTAACTAAATCATAGTAACGCTGCGCGAGGCCATCTACATTATCGTCATCAAGATCGTAAGCACACCGCATACTTTTAGCGATCTCCCTAACTTCGAGGGTATCGCGGTTGCTCGGGTACCGTTTCCAAATGTATGTTTTAAACCCTTGTTCGAGATCTTCAATATCTACATCGCCTGAAGGGTCGAATGCCTTACCTATCACGGAGAAATCAGAGTATTGCTCGTAAAGAGACACTCTGCGATCGTATTCCAGCGCCTCCGGACTGAGCCATTCCTCTGGCTTTCCGTTTTGTGGCATGGAAGGTGCGTTCCCCATGGAGGTCAACAAAGCAAAATGGACTGCGTCCCGTAGAGCGTAAAACCGGTTTTGAAGTGCAATTCCTGTATTTTGAAGCACCTCAAGGCTGCAAATTCTTCTGATTAGCTCATGAGCACGAATCATTGCCCGAGCATTTACGCATCCGCTGGCCTCTACCCCCGCAAGTATGGCGCTATGCATATCAAGGTCTTCCGATGGGCGACAATCTCCCATGAGAATTTCTTTGGCCAATGCAGACGGGCACGGCTTGAAAGGATAGACTTTCCAAATTAGCTTTTCGCGTACGTCCCTATCGAACTCTCGCATCGATTGCACATCACTTCCTTCCCAGGCATTTGAAACCAGCATGACCTTCAATCCAAGTCTTTCGACAAGATCGTTCATCGTTCCGAATAGCGCCAAATCGTCGCTATGTTTAGAACGCCTCTCCACATCATCGAATACAAGAAAGTGCTTCTTTTTGAGCATTAGGCAGGCAACGGATTGTATCCCGACGGCGAGATTCACCGATAATCCCGTTCTTTTAATTAAAGCCCTCGAAATACCGTTGAGGGCGCCCCCTATAGTTTTGGCAGCAGCTTGCGCCTTCATACCTTTATCGCTAAGGTGTACAAGCGCCATCACAATACGTTCGTATAGATCATCAGCAGTGGCAATTCCGAACATGGAAACGCGGACAAGGTTGTATTCGCCCTTTTCGAGATACTCGTTGAGTTTCCCTTCGATGAATCGGGTCTTTCCCGATCCCCAATCTCCCTCAAGTGCAATTGCATATTGATTGTCCTTATCCTTGAGATAGGAATCAATATGATCGATGAGCTGATCAGCAGGCTCTTTTGACCGGCATGTCTCCATTATTTCCTCCTGCATAAACTTATAGCGAAAGATTTCCTTCGCTGCGCTAGATCAAACCGCAACCGAGGTCGCCCCGTTCACAACAATGATGGCATAAGCTCGATCGAATGAGTATTTGAGCGCCCCCCAATATTCGCGGTACGGAAACGTGCAAATACTCACTCGATGCTAGATTTGCGCTAGCGGCCGAGGCCATCGGAGAAGATCCGTTTGTCGCGGGCACGATGACTTCGCGTCGGTGATGCCGCCCCTTGTGATTTCAAGCTAGTTCGCCGTGGCGGCGTTCCTACGGGGGAAGCGTTGCGGCTCCTCTTTTCTGAATCTGGCAAACCACCTGTAAAGGCGCGACTCTCTCAAGTGGTTGAGCTTACTCAGTCTTCCGCGCTCATGTTGGACGAGAGGCACCGCTCGATGCGGTCGGCCCATTTGTTCCTGCGATTGGCGTTTGCTTGCATCACCGCAACCTCTTTGAATTGGCGTTGCAGCATGTTTGCCTTAAGAAAAACAAGCTGTTGAGACGCACCCATTTATACGCTTACGAAACGGCAACCATCGATCATCCCTTATTATTCGGAGTTAGAAGTATCGCCCCACGACGCTAAGCCGGTGACCATCCAGTGACTTTTGACAACAAAATAGACATCGCCAATCTGATTGTCCAAGCATTCATCGGATTCTTTACCTTGGGGACCTTGATTGCCGCATTGCGGCAAAGCAGCCAGAACAAAAGGAACAGGGAGGACGACATCAAGCGGTATCAGCCATCCCGCATATCGGCATGGTACGAAGGGGGTCGAAACCGAACCGATCAGCCCAAGGACAATCGATTCGTCTGGCAGTTAGTCGTGCTTCGAAACGAAAGCGAGTCCCCCGTCTACGACGTAATCGTCACCTGTGTCGGGATTAGCGGAGCCGGCCCCTCTTTCAAAGGAGAGGACAACCGTCCCGCTTTTCCCGACCGCGTCTGCGTCGGCACGCTTCCTCCTGGAGCATGGTACACATGGCTCCCGACGGAAGGGCACGGAATGGGAGTACGCACGGCACCCGAAACGGCTTTCACCGACGCAAACGGAACTTCGTGGGTTCGGCGAGGCAACGGAAGTCTCGAGGAGATCCCTATGGAGCCGACCTCGTTCTACAGGCTGCCCCTCCCCTTGACCTGGTACGGATGCAAGAAGCTGACCGAGTAGCCCCTTGGCATCGTCGCTTTAAGCATTGGGTTTTCCGGACTGAGACGCGAACTTTCCCGGCCGTTCCGGATAACGGGAAAGTCAGAATCATTCGGGTTTGCGGGGCGGGAACGCGAGAGCGACTCCGCCCTTA
Source organism: Collinsella sp. AM23-17 (assembly GCF_003470945.1). Taxonomy (NCBI): domain Bacteria; kingdom Bacillati; phylum Actinomycetota; class Coriobacteriia; order Coriobacteriales; family Coriobacteriaceae; genus Collinsella; species Collinsella sp. AM23-17. The sequence goes on from NZ_QRHU01000021.1 coordinate 31,223, forward strand.
TTTTTCGATACACCCATAAATTGAAGCGAGATCGGCATCATCATCTCGAAGCACTTACTCACAGATCCATATGGTAAAGGTAGCAATTCACTACCTTTTATGCATAAATTACAGGTATCTTAATTAAGCTGTTAAAAAATAATCAACAGCTGTTCTGATTAACCGGCTAATACAACCATGATTCCAACCACTGGTTTTACAAACGATAAAGACCAGCTTCCAACCACTTATTTACCATTCTCGACAAGATAATCGAAGTCAATCAGCTGAAGCTGCTCTACGAACTTCTCCAAATACGAGACAACTTCCTCGTCATTCACGAATAGCGGCCTGTCCTGCGTCAGTCTGCCTGATTTGTCCTGCGGATAGCGGAGACTGATGCCGTTGTCATCGATTTCGGCAATGGCTTTTACAAAAGCACCCATGTTCTTGATGGTTGTATTGTCTTCACGGCACTTTTGCCCCGGAAACCTCGAGAGCAAGGAGTTCCACAGGTTTGTAAGGCTGTGGTCTTTCTTAGGCTTAGCCCCACATCTTTTTATCGCCCTCTTGATTGAAAGCTCAATACAGTGCCTTGTGAGGAACATCACCGGAATCGCGTAGGAATGTTCCAGCATCACATACATGCCCGGCCTGTCGGTCGCTCTCCTCCCGGCGGCCGCAAGCTCCTTGGCGGCATTGAGGAAGGATCTAATGAACTCATCGTCGAACCTGTCGGCTTTAAGCTCGTCTTTCACCAGGGCAGACGAGTCCAACAGCATGAAATTCCTCAAAGTGGGGTCATTGAAGCCATGCATCTGAGGCTTCATGACCTGTTGATCCTTGTATTTAGGGAACACATGGTCATTGAACACGCTATCCATCAGAGAATCCCTCCTGTCTTCGCGTCTATCCTCGCCCCCGACTTCGAGTCGATGAACTCGTCCACAGCCTCGCCATAATAGACCAATAGATAGTACATCTGAGCTGATGCGGTGCCCACAGCGATGCCAGAAACTCAGACGCCCATGAATGGCGGGGAAACGTTACGAGATGGATAACGCTCCAGAGCGCATAAGGTCCGGCTACTTTGCTCGACCGGCGACGAAGCCCCATTACAGTCAGAAACGAGCTATTCGATACCCCGTTGATGCATTTCCCGGTGTCGCATACGATGCAAGCAAGCCCGTCTGGGCCGCCGATCGGGCGCCCGCGTACGGCCGTCTTTCCCTGCCCCGAAGAGGTCCCGGGGGGTATTGCCGACGCAGGCGTCGCCGTTTCAGACGACTGATAGGAAACTGCCGGACCTCAGGGAAGATGGCCACGGCCAGGTAATGTGGGTGTCGCGGGAAACGGCTTCCGATCGACCGACGATTGGAGGATACCATGGCCAACAACGCAGCGCCCGCGAGGAGGGCCGTCCTCTAGCTCGATGTCGGGAAGTCCTTCCACTGGGCCTGCATGCTCACTCGGGACGGGCAGGTCGCCGTCAACCGCCCCGTCGCGAACTCCTAGCATGAGCTCGACAGGCTGTTCTCGCTTGGTGACCACCACCGCACTTACCGGCACAGAGCTATACGCCAGGCACAAGAAAAGCCGCCGTTAAAGAACGGCGGCTTTGATTCTCGCATATTTATTAAGAGCGACTAGAGCGTCTTGAGGTACTCCCCCAGCTCTTCCTCCCAGTCGGGCATGTCGAAGCCTGCGGACTCCAGCTTGGACAGGTCGAGCGCGGAGTGGACCGGGCGCGGTGCGATGGGGCCGGCGGCGCTGGCGTAGTAGTCGGCCGTGGAGACCGGGACCACCTTGCCGCCGTTGCCGTTGGCGGCCTCGAAGACCTCACGCGCGATTTCGGCCCAGGAGGCGACGCGGCCGCTGCCGGTGCAGCCGTAGGTGCCGTAGGGGGCCTTGTTCTCCAGCACGTGGAAGATGGCCGCGGCCATGTCGCGCGTGAAGGTCAGGCGTCCCAGCTGGTCGTCAACGACGGTGATCTGGGTGAGCTTATCCCCCGGGTCGGCGACGCGGTCGGACAGCGCCTTCATGGTCTTGACGAAGTTGTGCCCCTCGCCGATGACCCAGCTCGAGCGCATGATGTAGTGGCGCGGGCAGCCGGCCACGGCGATGTCGCCTGCCGCCTTGGTCTGGCCGTAGACGGACAGTGGGCTGAGGGGCTCGTCCTCGTCATGGACCTCGGCGGTGCCGTCAAAGACGTAGTCGGAGGAGACGTGCACGAGCGTGATGCCGTGCTCGGCGCAGGTGCGGGCGAGGAGCGCCGGGCCGGTCGCGTTGGCCTTCCAGGCGATGACACGGCCCTCGGGGGTCTCCGCTTTATCCACGGCCGTGTAGGCACCGCAGTTGATCACGGTGCCGTAGAGCGACCAGTCGTACTGTACGTAGGCGTCCGGGTCGGACAT
>NZ_QRHU01000022.1:0-32793 GCF_003470945.1 Collinsella sp. AM23-17
AAGGAAAGCACTTAATGTGCTTTCCGTCTTGCGCAGGACTGTAGAGCAGGAAACTTCATATGCGGCCCTCCCGGGCGCAAGCAAAAGGGCGACCCCTGTCCGGAGTCGCCCTTGCGGTGCTGGTTATGTACGGCTGTTACTCGGCGTCGTGGTGGCGGCGGGGCTTGCGGCCTCCGTTGTCGCCGGGACGGCGCGGACGGTCGCTGCGCTCGGAGCGCTCGCGACGCGGACGCTCACGACGCTGGAAGTGCTCGCCGTCGCCCTCGGAGGCACCCTCGGCGCGAGCCGGGGCCTCAGGCTTGTCAAGACGATCGAGCGAGATCTTGCCACGGTCGTCGACCTCGATGACGACGACCTTGACCTCGTCGCCCACGTTGAGGACGTCCTCGACCTTCTCCACGCGGCCCTTGGCGACGCGGGAGATGTGGAGCAGGCCGTCCTTACCGGGCAGAAGGTTCACGAAGGCACCGAAGGGCTGGATGGAGACAACGCGACCGGTGTACTCCTCGCCCGGCTCGGGAACCTTGATGATGAGCTTGATGCGCTCGACAGCCTGGTCGACGGACTCGCCGGTGCCGCCGACAAAGACGGTGCCGTCCTCCTGGATGTCGACCGAGGCACCGGTCTCGTCCTGGATGCCGCGGATGACCTTACCACCAGAACCGATAACGTCGCGGATCTTGTCGGTCGGAACCTGGATGGAGACGATGCGCGGAGCGGTGCTGCGCGTGGTGTGGCGCGGCTCGGGGATCACATCGAGCATCTTCTGCAGGATGAAGGCGCGACCCTCCTTGGCCTGCTGCAGGGCGCGGGCCAAGATGTCGAAGGTAAGACCGGTGGCCTTGTTGTCCATCTGCAGGGCGGTGATGCCCTCGGTGGTGCCGGTGACCTTAAAGTCCATGTCGCCCAGGAAGTCCTCGAGACCCTGGATATCGGACAGGACCACGGTCTTACCCTCCTCCTGGATCAGGCCCATGGCGATACCGGAGACCGGGCGCTTAATAGGCACGCCGCCGTCCATAAGGGCGAGCGTGGAGCCGCAGGTCGAAGCCATCGAAGAGGAGCCGTTGGACTCCATGACCTCGGAGACCACGCGAATAGCGTAGGGGAACTCGTTCTCGTCGGGGAGCACCGGGAGCAGGGCGCGCTCGGCCAGGTTGCCGTGGCCGATCTCGCGGCGCTTGGGGCTGCCCATGCGGCCAGTCTCGCCGGTGCAGAACGGCGGGAAGTTGTAGTGGTGCATATAGCGCTTGCCCTCGGTGGGCTCGATGGTATCCAGACGCTGACCCTCGTTGAGCATACCGAGCGACAGGACGGAAAGCACCTGGGTCTGGCCACGCTGGAACAGACCGGAGCCGTGAACGAGCGGCAGGTAGTTATCCTTCACCATGATGGGGCGAATCTCATCGGCGGCACGGCCGTCGACGCGCTCGCCGGTCTCGACGACCATGGTGCGCATAGCCTTCTTCTCGAGCTTCTTGAGCGCCACGGGGATCTCGCGCTCCCAAGCGGCCTGCTCCTCCTCGGTGAACTCGGCACGGATGGACTCCTTCAGAGCCTCGACCTTACCGATACGGGAGAGCTTGTCGGCATCGCGAAGGGCGGCGGCCATCTCGTCGTAGTGGGCGAAGATGCGCTCCTGGACCTCCTCGACGGGCTGGTCGAGCGGGTACTCCTTCTTGACGATGGCGCCATTGACCTGCTCCCACTCGGCAACGAACTCGTCCTGGGCCTGGCAGAAGGCGGCAAGGGCCTCCTGGCCAAACTTCATGGCGGCGAGCATGTCGTCCTCGGAGATCTCCTCGGCGCCGGCCTCGACCATCGAGATGAAGTCGGCAGAGCCGCCCAGCTCCAGGTCCAGGTCGGAGTTCTCGCGCTCCTCGTAGGTGGGGTTGACGATAAACTCGCCGGTCTCCACGTTACGGCCGATGCGCACGCAGGCAAGCGGGCCCTCGAAGGGCACGCCGCCGAGCGTCATGGCCAGGGAGGCACCCATGACGTTGATGACGTCAAAGGGGTTGACCTGGTCGGCGACGAGCGAGGTAGCGACGATGTGTACCTCGTTGCGGAAGCCGTCCGGGAAGCTCGGGCGAATCGGACGGTCGATCATGCGCGCGGTGAGCGTGGCCTTCTCACTGGGACGGCCCTCACGCTTGAGGTAGCCACCCGGGATGCGGCCGGCGGCGTACATCTTCTCGTTGAAGTCGACGGTCAGCGGGAAGAAGTCGTAATTCTTGCGCTCCTTGGAGACGACCACGGTGTCGAGCATCGTGGTGTCGCCCTGCTTGACCAGACAAGCGCCGGTGGCCTGCTTGGCAAGCTCGCCGGACTCAAAGGTGTAGGTCTTGCCGTACAGCTCAAAGGTCTTGGATACGAGTGTCATTGTTCTCCTTTACCCCACAGGCCCCTTGCCTGCGGGCTTCTCATGTGGCGCGGGCCCCCTGCCCCCGCCACGCTTCAGAGCGTGATTGTTCACGCCCTTACACAAAAAGAGCGCCCCGCTGCGCAGGACGCTCTTAGCATGTACAAATCCTTACTGGATGTTGTCGCGGATGCCCAGAGCCTTGATGAGCTCACGGTACTCGACGATGTCGTTCTTCTTGATGTAGGAGAGAAGACGACGACGACGGCCAACGAGCATAAGCAGGCCACGACGGGTGTGGAAGTCCTTCTGGTGGGACTTCATGTGCTCGGTCAGCTCCTTGATGCGCTCGGACAGGATGGCGACCTGAACCTTGGGGTTACCGGTATCGACCGGGGAGTTACCGAACTGGGCGGTCAGCTCCGCCTTGCGCTCTTTGGAAACAGTCATTGTTTCACCTTTCGTTTCGCGTCGCCTGTGGGCGACTCCATTCGCCTCGGACTGGGAAGCCGCCGGTGGAGCGAACATCCAAGGTCGAGGTACCAACAGGTCGGTATGTTACCACAAGCGACGCGCGCCTGCGCATCATCACCGACCCAACATGAATTCCATCGCACGGAGCCGCTGATCGGTGTGCGTGGCGGCCCAAACATGCGAAAGCCCCAGCAAAAACGCAGCCGTATGCGGATCGATCAGCTCGTCCATAAGGGCATCGAATGTCATGGACATCAGAGCGCGCAGCCATGCGACCTCGCCGACCGATACCAACTCGGCGCCAGGCACGCTCGAGGCGCACGACCCGCACAGAAGCCCGCCGGCCTGGGCCGAGAAATGCGAGAGCATGGGATCGCCGCACGAGACGCATGCCGAGAAATCGGGGCGGTAACCAACGTGCGACAGCAGCTTAAAGACAAAGGCCGCCACGAGCAGGTCCATATGTGCCGAGTCGAGCCCGCAGCCGACAAGCGTGAGCGCCCGCTGCGTGATGGCAAAGGTAAATGGATCCTCGGCATCCTCGAACGAGCACACGCGCGCAACCTCGGCAATCGCGCTGGCGGCACAGATCGTCTCGTAGTCAGGAGCGGCACCGAGTGGCGCTTCCAAAAGCTCGGCCTGAGAAACAACGTCGAGCGAGCGTCCATGTGCGAGCAGCATATCGACGGTACAGAATAATTCGCAGCGCGCCGCCAAGCGCCCACCGGGTTTGCGGGCCCCCTTTGCCACGGCACGAACCTGGCGACCCCGCTCGTCAAGCATCGTCAGAATCAGATCGGTCTCTTTGAGCTTGGTCTTGTCGAGCACGAGCACCTTCGTGCGATATGTCCGGGAGCCTGCCATGCGCGCTGCGCGTCCTTAGTCCTCGGCGTTGTAGCCAAAACGGCGAATCTGAGCCTCGTCGTCGCGCCAACCGGCCTTGACCTTCACGTCCAACTCCAAAAAGACCTGCGTGCCAAAGATGCGCTCAAGATCGCGACGGGCGTCGATACCGATATGCTTGATCATCTCGCCGCCCTTGCCGATGATGATGCCCTTTTGGCCCTCACGCTCGACATAAATGGTGGCGTGCACACGCAGCACCTTCTTGGTCTGCTCGAGCGCATCGCAAATAACGCCAACGGAGTGCGGAATCTCATCACGGGTGCGGCGCAAGACCTTTTCGCGCACAAACTCGGCAACGAGCGTCTCGTCGGAAGCGTCGGTACCCATGTCCTCGGGGAACCAACGCGGACCCTCGGGCAAAAAGTGCGCAACGGTCTCGATGAAGGCATCGACGTTAAAGTTCTTGACCGACGACGTCACGATCTCGTCGTCATATTCCATAAGCTCGTGGGCGGCCTTAAGCTGCTCCATGACCTGTGCGGGGTCGGCTTCATCGGCCTTGGTGAGCACCAGGACCTTCTTGGAACGGGCATTCTTGACACGCTCGGCAACCCAGGCGTCTCCCCTGCCGATCGGTTTGGTGGCATCAATCAAAAACGCGACAACATCGACATCGTTCAGCTCGAACAGCGCGCTCTTGTTCAGCTCGGACCCTAGACCGTCCTTGGGCTTGTGGATACCCGGGGTATCGACAAAGACCAGCTGGTAGCCGGGGCGGTTGACGACGGCGCGCATGCGGCGGCGGGTCGTCTGGGCCACCGGCGAGGTGATGGCGACCTTTTTGCCATAGCAGGCGTTGAGCAGCGTTGACTTACCGGCGTTGGGGCGGCCGACCAAGGCCACGAAGCCACTGCGGAAACCGGGCTCAACGTCGCCAAAGCCCGCGAGGCTGTCGTCCTCATCGCACAGGGCGTCGAGCTCCTCGTCGCTCATGCCCTCAAACGGGTCGAACTCCTCGACTTCCTCATAGGCCTCGGTCGCCTTAGCATCCGGGGACTCGTCGTCCAAAATCTCATCGGTAGACTGCATATTGTCGGACATGGGAATCCCTTTCTAAATAAAGCCGAGCGCGTGGGCAAATACCAGCACGCCCACAATCGCGGCGGTGATGGAAAGAACGTATACAGAGGCGGCGGCGATGTCCTTCGCACGCTTGGCCAGCGGATGGAGCTCCTGGGTCGCTAGGTCGACGATAGCCTCCATAGCGGTGTTGCACAGCTCGCCGTGAATCACCAGGCCACAACAGATGATAATCGTGGCCCACTCGGCAATGTCGAGCCCCACGATGCAGCCGGCAATGACGGTGCACACGCCCGCCACGAGCATGACCTTAATGTTGCGCTCGGTCTTGACGGCGGTGACGAAGCCCTCCATGGCGTAAGAAAACGACTTTAAAAAGGACGGATGGTCCTTGTTCGATCCGGGAATCATAGACGGCTCCTAGTCGTGGGCATGGTTGGTGATGGGGCCGACGTGGACTAGCTTGGGGTCCTCGCCGCGCTCGAGCGCCAGATCGCGCAGGATGGCGTCCTCGCGGGCCTCCATGACCTCGGCCTCGTCGTCCTCGATGTGGTCATAGCCCAGCAGGTGCAGCATTCCGTGTACGAGCATCAGACGGCACTCATCAGCGGGACTATTGCCAAAACCGGGGGCCTGACGGGCAATAACCTGCGGGGCCAAGATAATATCGCCGAGCTCGAGCGTCTCATCGGCGGGAATGTCATCGTCAAAGGCCGAATCGCACTCAAACGAGAGCACATCGGTGGTGCGGTCGATACCGCGCCACTCGTGGTTGAGCTCGTGCATCTCGTCCTCGTCGACATACGAAAGGGAAATCTCAACTTCACGCTCAACGCCCTCGGCGGCAAGCACGACCTCGCAGATGTGCTCCACCTCTTGCGCGTCGAGCAGCGTATCGAGCTCGGCATCGTTGCTGATCAATACACTCAACGGGACTCCTTTCGGTCGCGCGAACGCTGCTCACGCACGTCATCATAAGCATCATATGCCTCGACGATACGACCCACCAGGGCATGACGCACCACGTCGGCACGCTCGAGGTGAGAAAATGCCACATCGTCGACACGGCCCAAAATCTTCTCGACATCCGCCAAGCCGCCACGACGACCCACCAGGTCGCGCTGACTCAAGTCGCCGGTAATCACGAACTTGGAGTTGAAGCCCAGGCGCGTCAGGAACATCTTCATCTGCTCGGGTGTCGTGTTTTGTGCCTCATCGAGCACCACGAACGCATCGCTCAGCGTACGGCCGCGCATGTAGGCGAGCGGGGCGATCTCGATCACGCCACGTTCCATAAGCTCATCGGTGCGCTCGCGATCCATCATGTCAAAAAGGGCGTCGTAGAGCGGGCGCATGTACGGATCGATCTTTTCCTCGAGGGTACCGGGCAAAAAGCCCAGGTTCTCCCCCGCCTCGACAACCGGGCGCGTCAAGATTAGGCGACCCACCTCGTGACGCTTGAGCGCGGCAACGGCGAGCGCCATGGCCAGATAGGTCTTACCGGTACCGGCGGGACCCAGGCCAAACGTGATGGTATGCGAGCGGATGGCGTCAACATAGCGTTTTTGGCCGAGCGTCTTGGGACGAATAACGCGGCCGCGATACGACAGCAGCACGTCATCGCGCAGCGACGAGGCATCATGCTCTCCATCGCGCAGGACAGCCAAGCAACGCGAGACATCGTCGGCAGACAGCGTGCGTCCGGCAGCCGCCTCGCGAAAAGCATGCTCAAAAAAGCGCACCACGAGCTCGACCTCATCCGGGTCACCGCTCACGGCGATACTGTCGCCACGGGCGACCACGTGGGCGCGAACCAAGCTCTCGAGCGCACGAAGGACGCCGTCGCCGGCGCCCAAAACGCGCGAGGGATCAATCCCCTCGGGAACGGTAAGTCTAATCTTCGAGGCTTCCATGAACCTCCCTGCGCGCATGGACCAAGCCGGAATCATCGACTTCGATGATAGCAACATCGAGCAGGCACGGGGCTGTAAGTCCACAGGTATCGTCAAGACGGGCATGATGGAACGAGCCGAGCGTCAGGTTGTCACCATACTCGAGCACGGCGCGCTCAACGGTTCCCACGCGACGACGAACATCGGCGATGGCGAGTTCCTGCGCCGCGGCCCGCATACGGCGGCTGCGCTCAGCCATAACCTCTGGCGGTACCTGGTCGGGCATATCGGCGGCAAGTGTGCCGGGACGCTTACTGTAGCGGAACACATGCATGCGCGAAAAGCCCACGCGACGGCATAGCGCCAGCGACTCCTCGAACTCCTCATCCGTCTCACCGGGAAAACCGACGATGACGTCGCACGAAAGGGACGCCTGAGGCAAGTTGGCGCGAATCATGCGCACCGTATCCTCAAACGCCTCGGCGCTATAGGGACGGCCCATGCGATGCAAGGTCGCCGTGCAGCCGGACTGCACGGGCAGGTGCAAAAACGGGGCGATACGCTGCGGATAGCGCGCCATAACCTTAAGCAGGCGCTCAGAGATATCCATGGGCTCGACCGAGGAAATGCGCACATGCGGAATAGACGTGCGCTCCATGATGGCCTCGAGCAGCTCATCGATTTCGACATGCTCGTCGGTCGCGCTCTTGCCATCGTAGGCACCCAGGTTCACACCGGTCAGCACCACCTCGGGCACGCCGGCCTCCTGGGCCTCGCGAACTTGCTCGAGCACGGACTCGACGGGCACGGAGCGCTCGGGGCCGCGTGCCTTCCACACAATGCAATAGGTGCAGCGATGGTTGCAGCCGTCCTGAATCTTCACGCCCAGGCGAGAGCGACCGAGCGCATCGACCACGTCGCCATCGCTACAGGCGGGCACGCTATCGGATTCAACACCCAGCACCTCGCAGACGCGCTCGGCGACGTCAATCTTGGACGGCTCGGCGATCACGCGATCGGAGAGCTCCAGCAGCTCCTCGGGATGCAGGTTGACGACGCAGCCGGTTACGACCACGTAAGGCTCGCCCGGATAGGCCAGCGCATGACGAACGGCCTTACGGGTCTTGGCCTCGGCCTCGCCCGTAACGGCACAGGTGTTAATGACGATCAGGTCGGCATCCTGGGGCTCCACCATAGCAAAACCCAGGCGCATAAGATCGGCAGTGATACGGTCAGACTCAACCCGGTTGACACGGCAGCCGAGGTTGACGACGGAAATATGGGGTGCGAGCACGCGGGCTCCTTAATCGAGGATATCGTCGAGGGCACTCTTGATACGGTCGGTCACCGACTTCTTACCGGAAGCGACGTCATCGCCCATCTCATCGGCAAAAGCACGGAGCAGCTCGCGCTGCTTATTGGAAAGATTGGTGGGAACGACCACGCGCAGTTGCACGATCAAGCGGCCACGCGAACCGCCACCGCCAATGCGCGGCATGCCGTAATTATTGACGCTCACGGTGTCGCCGTACTGGGCGCCGGCGGGGACGCACACCTTAACGACCTCGTCGGGCATAATGCCCTCGACCTCGATCTCGCAGCCGAGCGCAGCCTGCGCAATCGAGATATCGCTCACCAGGTACAGGTCGTCACCGTTGCGCTTAAAGCGCTCATGGTCGGCAACGCGCACGTTGACAATCAAGTCGCCCGAAGGCTCGCCGCGAAGACCGGCCTCGCCAAAGCCGCTCACACGCAGCTGTCGACCGGTCGAAACGCCGGCGGGAATATCGATGTCAATCTTTTCATGCGAAGGCGTGCGGCCCTGACCATCGCAGGTCTCGCAGGGATGGTCGATAACCGTGCCCTCGCCATGGCAGTCGGGGCAAGGCGAGGAAGACTGAACCTGGCCCAAAAACGATCGCTGAACCGTCGTGACATAGCCCGTGCCGTGGCAGCGGCCGCACTGCTTTTCCTGTGCGCCCTCTGCCCTACCGGTGCCATTGCAGTCCTCGCAAGGAGCAAGGCGGTCATAGCTGATTGTCTTTTTGCAGCCGAGCGCCGCCTCCTCGAGCGTCACCGAAAGCGAGATGGCCATGTCACGACCGCGACGACGCTCGCGACGGCTGCGGGCGCCACCGCCGGCACCGCCGCCAAAAAACGACGAGAACAAGTCGTCCATGCCCATACCACCAAAGATATCGTTGATATCGACGTAGCCCGAACCACCAGGGCCGTCGGCAGTGCCGTAACGGTCGTAGTTAGCACGCTTCTGCTCATCGGAAAGAACGGAATAGGCCTCGTTGAGCTCCTTGAACTTGGCCTCGGCCTCGGGGTCGTCCGAAACGTCCGGGTGTACGGTACGGGCCTTCTTTAGAAACGCGCGCTTAATCGTCCGCGCGTCGGCATCCTTGTCGACGCCAAGTACCTCGTAGTAATCCCTATTTTCCGACACGACCGAATCCTTCCGACTTTCATTATTGTCACAGTGCGTCCTATACCCAAGCTGGGCCGACCGCAAACAGAGGGTTTGATGTTATTGCATTCCGTAAGGCGAAAGCATGGCCCGTTGCGAGCAGCTCGCGAACCAAACCGACACGAGCGCGAACATGAAGCCATTGGCAAAACCGTTGGCAAACTGCATCGCACCGCGCTTCCACCACAGCAGGCTGCGATGAAGCACGCCGTCCGAAAGCACCATGAACAGGCCCATGGTAAACGGAATAAAGCACATCACGGCAAAGGCCGAGAACACGCCCGAGATGGCCGAGAGTACCAAAAACGGCGCCACGATGCCCATCAGGTAAAAACCGGTACGAGCTTTGCCTTCCAAGCGCTCGGACTCGACATGGGCACGGCCGACTAGATCACCGCCAGCGGCACCGTTAGTGCCGGCGTGACCCATGCCGCTAATGCGGACCTCGTCGCCATCGTGCGTGCCGGCAGGAAACTCAATCGTCTGCTCGGAGGTTACGCGAGTACGACCGCTGCCACCGCAATCGGGGCAGGGGTCGGCCACGACCTTACCGGAACCGCCGCACTCGGGGCAGACCGACTGGAACGTGCCCGCACCAAACAGGAAGGACAAGTCGACGTCGATGTGCCCGCGGCCACCGCAGCTCGGGCAGGTATGGGCATGCTCGGAGGAGACAGAACCCGAGCCGCCGCAGTGACCACAGGTATCGAAGCGCGTATAGCGGACGGTCTTGCGGGCACCGTCCTTGGCCTCCTTGGCGTCCAGTTTGATATCGACGACCACGTTGGCGCCGTTCTCGGGATTGTAGGCAGCCTGGCCGCGACGCTGCTGGCCCCAGGCACCGCCAAAAGGAAAGCCGCCCTCAAAGGGATTGCCATAGCCCGTGTTGCCGGCATAGCCGCCACCATAGGGCGAAGCCGTAGGGGCACCGGCAAAGGGATTGCCAGAACGCATGGCATCGTAGCGCGCACGTTTTTGCTCATCCGAAAGCACGGCGTAGGCCTCGGAAACCTCTTTAAACTTTTCCTCGGCATCCGGCTCTTTGTTGACGTCCGGATGGAGCTTACGGGCCTTTTGCTGGAAGGCCTTTTGAATATCACGCGAGGTGGCGTCCTTGGAGACACCTAGAATCTCGTAGTAATCTTTTTCGTTCATCGTCGCCATGCGCGGCAACCTCCTGCTCACAGCAGCGTATATATTCCGGTAATTCTACCCGAGCGGCCTAAGCTAGATCCCAAAACAGCTCGAACAGAACATTTCCATCGAGCCAGCCCAAGTGTGTCGGTGCTAAACGAGCTCGAACATGGCCCGCGACGACATCTGCCGAAGTAAAGGGTCCCTCATGGACCCCGAGCGTCTCGGGCACCCAAGTGGCAAGACCCAATTCGAGTGCGCGATCACAAGCGGCTGTCAGCTCATCGGCCGGGATGACACGAGCCGCGCGAACCAACAGGTCGGACGCAATACCGCGCGTCATGCGACAAGCGAGCATCAGGTCTTCGGCCGCAGCCTCTCGCTGCGACAGGTATTCGGCCTCAAACGACGTCGCGTCATCGTCGCGCTGAACCAAACGCACACGGTACGCGTCGCCTCGAGCAGACACGCCGGGGAACAAACCTGCAAGACGGTCGAAATCCCCAGTATCAAGCATACCGGCGGCAGAACGGCCCAGGCCCAGGTAGCCCCGTCCGGTCCAGTAGGCAATGTTATGGGCGCATTCATGGCCGTCGAGCGCGTAGCTCGCCACCTCATACGGGTGATAGCCGGCGGCACCCAGGAGCTCGCGCGCCACGTCCATGCAGGCGGCCTGAAAATCCTCGTCGGGCTCGAGCGACTCGTCACGGCACGCCATGCGATAGAGGGGCGTCCCCACCTCGAGCGTGAGCGGGTAAACCGACACATGATGCGGAACCGCCGCCAGCACGCCCTCGAGCGTACGCTTCCAACTCGCTGCGGTCTGCCCGGGAAGTCCGCACATAAGGTCGCACGACACGTCAAGCCCAGCGTCCTTGACCGTCGCGATGGCGGCGAGCGCCCGATCGGCATCGTGAATGCGGCCGATGGCGGTAAGTTCGGTGTTATCGAGCGTTTGCACGCCCAGAGAAACGCGTGTGACACCAACCTTGGCAAGCGCAGTAGCAAGCTCGGCGGTCAGCGACTCGGGATTGGCCTCGCAGGTAAACTCAACGGGGGCGCACCACGCACGAATACGCCGCGCCAGCTCCACCAGGCGCTCCCCCGCCAGCGACGGCGTGCCGCCGCCAACATAGACGGTGCGGATCTGGTCGAGGGCCCCAGCCTTGCCAAAAGCATCGAGACGCGCGAACAACTGCTCAAAATAGGAATCGAGCGCGGCATCCAAATCACACGAAGCAAAGCTGCGCGAGTCGAAGTCGCAGTAGCGGCACTTTTGGGCACAGAACGGCACGTGCACGTACAGCGCGGTAACGGCCACCCTTAAGCCTCCAGCGGATGAGGGGGCACCGATTCGCCGGCGGCAAGGGCAGCCTCGCAGGCCACCACATCATGCTCGATCTCATCGACCAGCGCCATAAACTCCTCATACGTGGAGCAGCGCACCACATGGGCACGCCAAGCGGCGGCATGGGGCATGCCTTTTAAGTACCAGCTTGCGTACGTACGGGCACGCGACATGAGCGGCAGGAGCTCATGCGTCAGCGTTAGGTGCTCACGCAGGGCGTCCAGGCGCTCGACAGAGCTGCGCGCCGGCACCGGTGTGCCATCGAGCGCAAGAGCGCGAGCATCGCCAAACACCCACGGGTTCCCGTAGATGCCGCGCGCGATAAACACCGCGCTGGCACCCGAGTTTCGCAGATGCACCGCGGCATCCTCGGCGGTGAACACATCACCCGAACCGATCACGGGAATCTCAACGGCATCTGCGACCTCATCGACGACCGACCAATCGGCCTGGCCCGTGTAGAGCTGCGTGGCGCAACGACCATGCACGGCGACTGCGGCAGCCCCTGCACTCTCAAGCATCTGGGCAAATGTCGCGGCATTGCGGTCCTCGGCATAAAAGCCCTTGCGAATCTTGACGGTCACGGGCACGTGCGCCGCGCCAACCGTGGCCTCGACGATCTTCTCGGCCAGGTCGGGCGTGCGCATGAGCGCCGAGCCCTCGCCCTTGGTAACGACCTTGCGGGCGGGACATGCCATATTGATATCGATGAGCGACAGGCGATCGCCAACGCGCTCCTCGACGGCGGCGACGGCGCTCGCAAACTGATCGGGCTTGGAGCCAAAGAGCTGCACGCAAATCTGCTGCTCCTCGTCGGCCGGTAGCACCAGGCGCCACGTCTTATTACTGGCATAGGCAAGGCCTGCCACGCTCACCATCTCGCTGTAGGCAAGGTTGGCACCGCGGCGGCGACACATGATGCGATAGGCAGGGTCGGTCACGCCCGCCATGGGAGCCATAAGGAACGGCTGCTCGGCATAGGCGCCCAGCAGCCGCAGACTATATTCGGAAAGAGCCATAGACCTACTCGTCCACCTTGAGGATCGCCATAAAGGCCTCCTGCGGGACCTCGACCGATCCGATGGCCTTCATACGCTTCTTGCCCTCTTTCTGCTTCTCGAGCAGCTTGCGCTTACGCGAGATATCGCCGCCGTAGCACTTAGCAAGAACGTCCTTGCGACGGGCCTTGACGGTGGAACGGGCGATGATCTTGTTGCCGATAGCACCCTGGATGGGCACCTCGAACAGCTGACGCGGGATGATCTCCTTGAGCTTGTCGCACAGGCCACGGGCCAGGCCATATGCCTTGTCCTTATGGACGATAAACGAAAGCGCGTCCACCTCGTCGCCCGAAAGCAGGATGTCGAGCTTGACGAGCTCAGAGGGGCGATATTCGTTGAACTCATAGTCGAGCGAGGCGTAACCCTTGGTGCGGCTCTTGAGCTGATCGAAGAAGTCCAAGATGAGCTCGGCGAGCGGCATATCAAAGCGCATCTCGACCGATTTGCTCGTCAGGTGGATCATGTCGGTCGTGACGCCGCGGTGCTCGATGGCGAGCTGCATGACGGCACCCGTGTACTCAGGCGGGCAGATGATCTTTGCCTTGAGGTAGGGTTCCTCAATACGATCGATGCGGGTGGCCTCGGGAAGGTCCTGCGGACTGCGGACATCGATCATCTCGCCGTCGGTCTTGTAGACGTGATAGTCGACCGAGGGGCTCGTGGCAATGAGGTCCAGGTTGAATTCGCGCTCCAGGCGTTCCTTGACGACTTCCATGTGTAGCAGGCCCAAGAAGCCCACGCGGAAGCCAAAGCCGAGCGCCACCGAGGTCTCGGGCTCCCACACCAACGATGGGTCGTTAACGTGCAGCTTATCGAGCGCGTCACGCAGGTTCTCGTAGTCCTTGTTATCGATTGGGAACAGGCCCGTATAGACCATGGGCTTGGCCTCGCGGTAACCCGGAAGCGGCTCGGGGCAGGGGTTCGACGCCCAGGTAAGGGTGTCGCCCACGCGAACGGCCTCGGGGTCCTTCAGGCCCGTGACCACATAGCCGACCTCGCCAACCGTCAGCGCGTCAACCGGGGTCTCGGCAGGACGCTTGACACCCACGCCGTCGACCAAAAAGTCGCCCTCTGCCTGCATCATGCGCAGGGTATCGCCCTTTTTGATGGAGCCGTCAAAGACGCGCACCGTGGCGACGACGCCACGATACTCGTCGAAGTACGAATCCAGAATGAGTGCCTTGAGCGGCGCGTTCGCATCGCCCTTGGGCGGAGAGATCAAAAAGACAATGGACTCCAGCAGATCATGGATGCCCTCGCCGGTCTTGCCCGAGACACACACGGCATCATCGGCGGGAATCGCCAGGTCATCCTCGATCTCGGTCTTAACCTCATCGGGATGGGCCGAGGGCAAGTCGATCTTGTTGATGGCCGGCACAATGTCCAGATTGGCGTTCATGGCGAGCGTCGCGTTGGAAACGGTCTGCGCCTCGACGCCCTGCGTGGCGTCCACGACGAGCACCGCACCCTCGCAAGCGGCCAGCGAACGCGAGACCTCGTAGGTGAAGTCCACGTGGCCCGGCGTATCGATCAGGTTGAACTGATACGTCTCGCCGTCGTCGGCGTCATAGGACACGCGGACGGCATTGGACTTGATCGTGATGCCGCGCTCGCGCTCGATATCCATGGTGTCGAGCAGCTGCGACTCCATGTCGCGCTCGTCGACGGTATGGGTGAGCTCGAGAATGCGGTCACTGATCGTGGACTTGCCATGGTCGATGTGCGCAACGATTGAGAAGTTGCGGATGTGGGAAATGTCAATTGAAGTATTCATGCGGACTATCTTACCCGAGCGGTACAAAAAATGGAGCCTGTTCCATAAAACAGGCTCCATTTATGCGCGTAATCTGTGTGGTGTGAAATTTACAACTTAGGCGTTGATGCTGTTCACGAGCTTGGCAAGACCGGACTTGCGGTTGGAAGCCTGGTTCTTGTGGATAACATGCTTGGCGGCAGCCATGTCGAGACGCTTGGTGACGGTCTTGAGGGCAGCCTGGGCCTTCTCGGCGTCGCCCTCGGCGACGGCGGACTGGACGTGCTTGGTCAGCGTCTTGAGCTCGGACTTGACAGCCTTGTTACGCATGCGAGCTGCCTCATTGGTGCGGATACGCTTCTTCTGAGACTTGATGTTTGCCACTTCTGGAGTTCCTTTCGAGTTCCTTGCAAAAAATGTATGACACCTCTGAGACACGGTGAGGTCATGCAAGCGCCTACTATAGCACGCTCCCCCTCAAAGGGATAGAACGAATTTGTCAAATAGGCAGGTATCATCACGATTTTCTCAAGATGTTCGTAATCCAGAGCAAAAGCGCGGTCTGAGAATCGGCCGAACCCTTGAGCGCGAGCTCCACATCGACGGCACCCTCGAGCGCAGCGACGAGCTCTGCCATCGAAAAGCGGCGAGCCCAGGTCAGGTGATTCTTGACCTGCCAGGACTGGAGCTTGAGCGTTGCGGCCAGCTCGCGACCCTGCCCACGCGCGTCGAGCGCCTTGGCGACGATAAGCTCGCGAATGCGACCGCACAGCAATGTGTAAGTCCACACGTAGCTCTTGGAGGGCAGGAGCTTAAAGAGCTCGAGCGAACGCCGCATATCGCGAGCCGAGACGGCGTTGAGGAAGTCCCAGGGTTGGACCTCGGCCGTACGTACAATCCAGCGCTCAACATCGGCAAGTTCAATCTGGGGCGACTCGACCATCTGGGCAAGCTTAGCCAAGTCGTTATCGAGCATGCGCGTGTTTTCGCCCGAACGCGAGACGAGCTCCTCGGCGGCCGCCGTCGAAATCGACTTGCCGTGCTGCGTCGCCATCTGCTGCACACGGCGCGGCAGTTCCCAGCGCTTGGTACCCGAGCAATCGACGATAGCCTTCTTGTCGATCTTGGCGATTGCCTTATACAGGCGCGTATTCTTGGCAAGTGAGTCGGCGATGATGAGGCAGACCGTTGTTGGGCTGGGACTCGCCAGATACCCAACGAGCGGCTCCGAGACCGCCTTGGCGAGCTTTGAGCAGCCATCGAGGATTACCAGACGAAACTCGCTGCCCATCGGAAAGGTGTTAAGCGATCCGATAATGGACTCGATATCGGGGTCCTTGGTCATGTCTCGCTCGTCGAGGTTGAACTCGACCATACCCGATTTTTCCAGACGCGCTTTCATACGCGAGACGGCGTGGTCGCGCTTAACTCCGTCGGTACCGACGATCAGATATGCCGGCAGCAAACCGGTTTCGGACATTGCGCTCCCCTCCCGCAGGCCTTCGTATTCGTTCCGTGCCATTTTAGCCCAGGGGCCCACCACACGCCAACGACGTCGTCACGGTCGCTGGCATCGCATCGCAAAGCCATTCGCAGTCGGTGTGACGGTAATGTCGCCGTGTTCGATGGTACACGCGAACACACCACCCGCTTCCTTAACGGCATCGATGCAGGCATCGGACGGATGGCCGTATCGATTCCCCTCACCGGCGCTTGCGAGGGAAAGCTCGGGCTTCAGGACGTCCAGCAACTTGCCATCGACTGAAACCTTGGAGCCGTGATGCCCGAGTTTAAGGACATCGATATCCCCCACCTCCTGCACGAATTCCCGCTCTTGGTCGAGCTCGGCATCACCGGTGAGAAGTATTCGCAGGCCCTTGCCCTCCTGAACATAAGAGAGCAGCAGGACAAGCGAGTCCTCATTTCCCTCGCCATCCACGAACTCGAATGGCCACATCACGCGAGCGCAAAATGAGCCGATGTCGACCGTATCCCCACGGCGCACCTGCCGATACTCCACGCCAGGTCGGTTCAATACCTCGGCAGGAGCATCCTCCAGCGCATCCGCCGCCACGGCAATCGTTCCGACCGAAAACTGTTCGAGCACGGCAGGCAAACCACCCCAGTGGTCCTCATCCCAATGCGTCACAAAAACGGCATCGATATGGTGCACGTTATTGCGAACCAACGCCGCAACCACACGCTCGTCGAGCCCGCAGTCGACAAGTGCAACTGCGCCGCCTTGGCGGATAAGAATCGCATCGGCCTGGCCCACATCGAGCACCGTCACCGAAGGCGGAGCGAATCGATCCCAATAGACGTACGGAATCGCAGCCAAGAGCATCAGGCATGCAAGCCCCACCGCCATAGGACGTGCACGGGGACGCGGCCACCAGACCAGCAGAACCGCCAGAAAACACGGCACTAGGTAAATCCACATGCTATCGGGCGGCACGCTCACGTATGCACCTGGCACGGCGGCAAACAGCTGCTCGAAGAACAGCGCGCAACGGGCGGCAATCATGGGCACAACGAGCGCCCAAGTCCGCAACGGTCCCACGAGCGAAAAGGGAGCCAGCACGATCGACACAGCGAGCAGTACGCTCACCACCGGACCGATGACCGCATTTGCCAACGGAGCAATGAGCGAGAATGTACCGAAGGCAGGAATGGTAATGGGAAGTGTCGCCAGTTGTGAGCACAGCGTGACGGAAAGCACGCTGGCAACGCCTGATGGCACACCTAGCTCACCCAAAGCGTAGGTCGCATAGGGACAAAAGCACAGAATGGCTAAGACGCTGGCACACGAGAGTTGAAAGCCCATCTCGAACAGCACCGTCGGCCGCAGTAGCACAAAGATGGACATGGTTACGAAGAGTGCCGATGCGCCGTGCCGACGACGCCCCGCGCCGTTTACGACAAGCGTCACGAACACCATGCAGCACGCACGCACGGCCGAGGGAGACGCGCCCGTAAAGGCAGCATAGCCCACAAGCGTTATCGCCAATATCGCCCGCTGAAGACCACGTGAGCACCGAGTCTTTTGCAATACACCCTCGATTACAAACCCCACGATAGCCAAATGGCTGCCCGAGACGGCGATAAGATGTGCCGTTCCCGTCACAGAAAACCAGTCGCCCGCCGGCTGGGCGCGCAGCTCGGCCGAACGACCGCAGACGACACCGGCTATGAGCGCACGCGCCGGGTCGGTCGCAGGCGCGATGGACGCAAGCAGCCCATTTCGCAGCCGAAGCAGCGGCCCCGGAGAACCCTCATCGACCGATAAAATCCGAACGGCTTTAACCTTGCGCACCTCGCCTCGGAGCACGCGCGATCGTCCATATGCGTCGTTCTCAAAACGCGAAACGCGACCGATAACACGCATGTGCGCCCCGACCTTGAGCTCACGATCACACGATAGGCGAACCGTTGCCAAGTTCTTACCGTCCGCGCGTGCCTCGCAGGTATAGGAATACACGCCGTCGTTTATGGATGGATCACCCTGCACGACAAACTCGAGGCCGCTTGCCGCTCGACCGTCGAGCGCCCTCGAGGCGCTTAGCGCACCCACAGCCCACCACGCCGAGACGACCGCTCCCGCCACGAGACCGACGGACGCGGCATACAGCCACCGCTTCAAAGGGGCAAGCCTCGCACAAGAGTGAGCCAGCACAACGAAAACCGCTGCCGCAACGGGAATGGCCCATAGCGGCCCGACCGCCGTCGCCCGCTCCCTCAGCAGCGCATCAGCGGCTATGCTGAGCACCAAGGCGCAGCTCACGCACATGCCGGCACACAGGGCCATCGTCCACGGAATCAGGGGCCGCGGAGGCATCACGTGCTCTCGCTCGGTCGCATTCATACGCAGATGCAATCTTTGATTTTGGCAAGCTTCTTTTCGCCGATTCCCGACACGCGCATCAGATCGTCAACCGAAGCAAAAGCACCGTTCTTTGTCCGCTCATCGATAATCGACTGTGCCATTGAGGGACCGATTCCCGAGAGCGTCTGCAGCTCTGCCGAGCTTGCCGTATTAATGTTTACTAGGCCTGTTGCGCCACCGACGCCTGATGATGCGGAAGTCCCACCATCAACACCAGCTTCCGCAATGGACGCCTGCTGCTCCCCTACCGTTGGAACGTGAATCTTCTGTCCATCGACGACCTTAGATGCACGATTAAGCCCCGTAACGTCTGCTTCGGGCGCCAGCCCGCCGGCGGCATCAATCGCCTGAGCCACCCGCGCCCCGTCTTTGAGGCGATATACACCGGGTGACACCACGGCGCCATCAACATCGACATAGACCTCTGCCGCGGCAGACGCCTTAGGCGAAGAGCCTTCGGATGTCTTTCCGCTCGAGGCATCGCCGGATCCCGGCTCCACTAACGAGCCCGAACCATCAGTACGCTCAAACGACACGCCGCCGGCACCGCCGCCAAGGTTCGCCATTGCCAGTCCACTCGACATCGCAATGACGACCAGTATCGCCATCACCACTGCCTTATGACCGAGCAGTTTTCCCGCCCAGCGGTCCATCTTTTTGACTCGTTCGTGTTGTTCGCGCTGCGCCATAGCAAAACCTCCCAACACCATCGTGTCAGGAAAGGAGCTCCGCAACAGCCACGCCCCAAAACCGGTTTTCGAGGTCAAACCAAAAGCTGACCAAAACCTTGCGAAATAATGTCCATTTATTCAGACATACGTCAGCAAATGAACACTTAGCCGCAAAATACCCAGATACCAAAAGACCGACGATACAGGCGCATCGTCGGTCTATACACAAATTTACTCGTGATCTTGGTAAATCTCACGCGGAGCAAGCTCCGAATGTTTGCGTTTTAAGGTCTTAGGGGCCTTATACGTGTTGCTCTCGAAGTCGATGTACTCGGTCTGCTTGAGCAGGCGCTCGATCATCTCCTCATGATCGAACAACTCCCAGGCCTCATGTACGGCATCGAGTTTAGCGTGCGTCTCGGGACGGCGCGGCATAAACAACGTGCAGCAGTCGGGAGCGGCCTCAGTCGAGATATCGAACGTACCGATCTCCTCGGCACGCGCGATGATCTCCTGCTTGTCCGAACCGATGAGAGGACGGAACACGGGAATCTTCACGGCCTCGTTGACGGCCATGATGTTCTCAAGCGTTTGGGAGGCAACCTGCCCAAGCGATTCGCCCGTAACGATGGCCTTGGCGCCCTCGATGTGCGCAATGCGCTCGGCAACCGAATACATAATGCGACGATACATGATCACACGCAGGTTGCTGGGGCAGGTGACCGAAATCTCACGCTGGCAGTCGCCAAACGGAACCACGTACAGACGACCGATCTGGACACCCGGCTCAAGCGCACGGATGATGTCCTGCACCAAATACTCACTCGTATCGGGCGTCTGCGGACGACCGGAGAAATGTACCGGCACGCAAACCGCGCCGCGACGCGCGAGCATCCAGGTCGCCACCGGAGAATCGATACCCGACGACAGCAGCGTCACGACCTTGCCGGCAGAACCCACCGGCAGACCGCCCACGCCGCGCTCGGAGCGCGCATACACGTAGACGCTACCCTGGACCACCAATACGTGCACCATAGCGTCAGGATCGTGCATCTGGACCTTTTTATCAGGAAACGCCTCACACAGCACCTCGCCCACCTGACGATTGATATCGATCGAGGTGAGCTCATAGTCAGTATTGGAGCGCTTGGCGTGCACCTTAAACGAATCGAAGGAACCAAACTCGCGCAGCGCCTTCACGGCGGCGGCGCAGTACTCCTGCGGGTCGCGGTTGGTGTGATACGCCAAAGACACACGAGCAACGCCGGGGACGGTGCGGATGACACGCGCCGCCTCGTCGGCCTGATGCTCGTTAAAGGTCACGAGGATATAACCGGAAATTCGAGACACGGCGTTCACGGAAAAGGCGGCCAAGGCCGCCTTAATGTTATCCATGAGGATATGCTCAAAATGTGCGCGGTTCTTGCCCTTCAGTCCAACCTCGTGATAGTGGACTAGGCAGACGCGAGCCGCCATTTAGGCTTCAGCAACCTTGTGGCCGAGCGCCTTCTCGTAACGGGCCTCGTCGTAAGAGATGTCGCCGTCGACAATCTCGTCCATAGCCATCGAGATGGTATCGGCACCGGAAAGCCCGATGGTGATGTCATCGACATCCTGGACGGCAAGCACGCGGTTGTGCTGGCCACGCAGCATGCTATTGATGTCGCAGGCGCGCTTGGAGGCAAGCGAAGCGAGCAGGAAGCGGTTGTGATCGGTCTTCTCCAGAAGATCGTCAATGCAAGGCTTTACAACGGACACGGACCTCAGATCCTTTCATGCATATCGAGAACGCGAACGAGCTCATCGGTCGCGCGGTCGAGATCGTCATTCACCACGACGTCGTCGTAGCGGTCGGCAAGGGCAAGCTCATCGGCGGCGTTTGCCATACGCAGCTCAATCGTCTCGGGCGTCTCGGTACCGCGACCGACTAGACGCTCGCGGAGCACCTCAAGCGAAGGCGGCTTGATAAAGATCAGCACGGCCTCGGGGAAACGCTCCTTCACCTGCAGGGCGCCCTGGACATCGATCTCCAAAATCAGAGACGAGCCCGAGGCGAGCTTGGATGTGACCTCGCTCACCAACGTGCCGTAGCAGTTACCGTGGACCTCGGCCCACTCAACAAACTCACCGTTTGCCACGCGGCGGTCGAACTCCTCACGCGTCAGAAAAAAGTAGTTGACGCCGTCGACCTCACCTTTGCGTGGTGCTCGCGTGGTAGCCGAAACCGTCAGACCCAGGTTCGAGCGGCGCTCGCGCACACGAGTGACGAGCGTACCCTTGCCTGCGCCTGACGGTCCAGAAATCACAAAGAGCTTGGAATCCTGAGCGCTCACTTATTTGGTCAGCTGCTCGAGGAGCTGCTCGCGCTGACGGACACCGAGGCCCTGGACGCGACGAGTAGCGGAGATACCGAGCTCCTCCATGATCTTGGCGGCCTTGGCCTTGCCATAACCGGGGAGAGACTCGATGAGGGTGGAAACCTTCATGCGGGAAGCGATGGGGTCATCGGAGTTGAGCACGGACTCGAGGGACTTCTCGCCCTTCTTGATCTGCTCGCGAAGCTCAGCGCGGGCGTGACGTGCGGCAGCAGCCTTCTCAAGAGCCTGCTTGCGCTGCTCGTCGGTAAGCTGAGGGAGTGCCATTCGTACCTCCAAATAGTTGGGTTATATCTGATTCAATAATTGGCATTTTAGCACGTAGAACGTACAAAATGCCTAATCGCGGCTCCATAGGTTAGACGATACCCGCAAAAAGTGCAATATACTGCGCCCAAAGTTAAGCCCCTGACCTGCGATTCCACACAAAGGATGGGAAAGTTTACGCAGGCACAGGGGCTATTTTGTGCTAATGAGACCCAAAAGTGGTGACTTAGGGGAATCTTTTACGCGACGTTTTCGACCAGCTCGGCGACGATGGCGTCAAAGGCGGCAACCGGATCGTCGGCACCGGTGATGGGACGGCCCACCACAATGTGGCTTGCGCCACGCTCGATAGCCTGGGAAGGCGTCGCCACTCGGGACTGGTCACCAAGGGCGGCACCCACCGGACGCACACCCGGAGTTACGATCAGGGCATCAGGACCCAGCAGCTCACGCATGTCATGAGCCTCCATCGGTGAGCACACGATGCCATCGATGCCGTTGGCCTGAGCAAGCTTTGCCAAGCGGGCGGCCTCCTCGGCCACGGGCGACTCGACGCCGATCTCGCTCAAGGCATCCTGATTCATGCTCGTGAGCACGGTGATGGCGACGAGTTTGGCGCGGTCCTCACGCGCCTCCTCGGCACCCTCGCGGCAGGCAGCGAGCATAGCACCCGAGCCCAGGCCGTGGACCGAAAGCAGGTCGGCACCGGCAAGCGAGGCCGAGCGGGCAGCGCCGCGCACCTGATGCGGAATGTCATGGAACTTAAGGTCGAGGAAGACCTTAAAGCCAAGGTCCTTAAAGGTCTTGACGATCTGGGGACCCTCAGCGTAATAGAGCGTCATGCCGACCTTGAGCCAGGCGGCATGGCCCGAAAGCTCGTGGGCGAGCTCGAGCGCGCGCTCACGGTCGCAGTCGAGGGCGACGATAACACGGTCGCGGGCATCATTCTCTAGCATTCGAAAGCACCCACCAGCTCGTTGATGTCCTTTACGCCCTGGGACTCGGCCCAGGCCTCGAGCTCATGCGCGATCTTAAGCGAAGCACACGGATCGACGAAGTTGGCCATGCCGACCGACACGCAGGTGGCGCCGGCCAGGATAAACTCAGCCGCATCCTCGCCAGTCATGACACCGCCGACACCGTTGATGGGGATATCGACGGCCTGGGCAACCTCCCAGACCATGCGCACGGCGATGTGGTGGCAAAGCGGGCCAGAAAGGCCGCCCTTGGGCTTGGCCACGCGGGACTTGCGGGTATGAACATCGATGGCCATGCCTTGGATGGAGTTAATGACCGAAAGGCCGTCGGCTCCCGCGGCCTCGAGAGCCTTGGCAATCTCGGCGACGTTAACCGGAGCCATCTTGACGAACAGCGGCTTATCGGTCACCTTACGGCAGGCGGCCATGACGGAAGAGGCGCCCTCGGGCGTAGAGCCCATGGCGGCACCGCCGGCGGCGATGTTGGGGCAGCTCACGTTGATCTCGTAGCCGGCAGCCCAGGGGCATAGCTCGACATACATCTCGAGCGCGCGCACAAACTCATCAACGGAGTGCCCGGCAACCTGGCAAATGACCTGGCAACCGTCCTTGGACAGCTGCTCGAGCCACGGGCCGGACTCACGGGCAAAGGCGGCGACACCGGGGTTCTGCAGGCCCACGGAGTTGATCATACCGCCAGGAATCTCGGCCATGCGGGGCGCAGGGTTGCCCGGCCAAGGCTCAGCGGCACAACCCTTGGTGGTAATGGCGCCCAGCTGGGAAACATCAAAGAAGTTCTGGAACTGCCAACCGTAGCCAAAGGTACCGGCTGCGGTGTTAATGGGGTTCTGCATCTTGACGCCGCCGAAATCGACGGCCATGTTCACGGTACCCACTAGAAGACCACCACCTTGGAAGCATCGAACACGGGGCCGCACATACAAGCACCCTTCATACCGTCGACCGTCTCGACATTGCAGGTGTTGCAGGCGCCAAAGCCACAGCTCATCATGCGCTCGAGCGACACCTCGCAGTACACACCGGCCTCGGCGGCAGCGGCGGCGACCTTCTTCATCATGACGGCGGGGCCGCAGCTGGCGACGTAGTCGTAGCCGCCCTCTCCAAGCAGCTCGGCTGCCGGATCGGTGCAAAAACCGTGCGTGCCGAGCGAACCGTCGTCGGTGCACACGTTAACCGTGGCGCCCAGCGCACGGAACTCATCGACACCCACGACTTTGGAAGCGGTGCCGAAGCCCAGGCACACGTCCACATCAACACCCTGCTCGGCAAGCATGCCGGCAAGACACAGCACAGGCGGAACGCCGATGCCACCGGCGACGAGCAGTGCCTTCCTGGTGCCCTCGGGTACCATCCATCCACGACCACCGGGGCCCAACAGGTTAGAGGTGGAGCCAGGGCCCATCTGGGACAAACGGCGGGTATCGTCGCCCACGACGGCGTACCACAGCTCGACGGTGCCGGCCTCGGCGTCGGCGCGATAGAAGCTCAGGGGCACGCGAAGCAGCGAGGAAGCATCGCCCGGCACGGCGATATTCACGAACTGACCGGGCTTGAGCGCACTTGCAAGCTTGGGGGCCGAGATAACGAGCGAGAAGATGCCGTCGGCGATCTCCTGGTTCGAGACGACCTCGAAGTCGTGCATGCGTGCAGTGGAAGGTGTGGGCATAGACGCTCCAATCCCCCATGCGGTTGCATGGTTCAGGCGAACAGAAAGCGCGGCACCGCAAGGGCGCCGCGCACAAAAGCGATAAGGCTATGCTAGCAGATGCAGCCGTCGGCAAGCGTCTGCTTACCGCCGACAAACACATCGGTGGCACGACCGGTGAGCGTGCGGCCGGCAAAACCGGAGTTCTCGGCACGCGACTCGTAACCGTCCTCGCCGACCGTCCAGGTAGCAGCGGGATCGAACACGGTCAGGTCGGCAACGGAGCCCGCCTTGACTTGAACCTGGTCCAGACCCAAGATCTCACGCGGCTTGATGGCCATGAGCTCGACCATGCGGCCCATGCTCATCTTGCCCGTGTTGACCAGCTCGGTGAGCACAAGCGACAGCGAAGTCTCGAGGCCGATCATGCCAAAGGGCGCAAGCTCGAACTCGCGGGCCTTCTCCCACGGAGTATGGGGAGCGTGGTCGGTGACGATGGCGTCGACGGTGCCGTCGATGACGCCCTTACGGATAGCCTCGGCGTCCTCCTCGGTACGCAGCGGCGGATTGACCTTGAGCGAGGTGTTGTAGGTCTCGTCCAGGTCGTTCTCGGTCAGGAACATGTGGTGCGGGGTGGCCTCGCAGGTGACCTGCACGCCAGCGGCCTTACCGGCACGCACGAGCTCCAGGCCATGGGCGGTGGAGATATGCTGGATGTGCAACTTGGCACCGGTCAGCTTGGCGATCTCGATATCGCGAGCGATCTGCAGCTCCTCGCCTGCCGCCGGCCAGCCCTCGAGGGCCAGACGGGTAGAGACCTTGCCCTCGTTGATCTGACCGTGACCGACCAGGTCCTCGTCCTGGCAATGGCTCATAAAGACCTTGCCGAACATCTTGCCGTAGTCCATGCAGCGACGGAGCATGCCCGCACCCTGCACGCCGCGACCGTCGTCGGTGAAGGCGACGGCGCCGTGGGCAACCATATCGCCCATCTCGGACATAGCCTCGCCCTTAAGACCGCGGGTCATGGCGCCAGAAGGATAGACGCGGCAGTGGCCGACCTCGGCGGCGCGGGACTTGACGAACTCAACGACGGTACCGTTATCGGTAACGGGGTCGGTGTTGGGCATGGCGCACACGCCGGTGAAGCCGCCCTTGGCAGCAGCGCGGGTGCCGCTCTCGATGTCCTCTTTGACCTCGTAGCCAGGCTCGCGAAGGTGAACGTGCATATCCACCAGGCCGGGGACGAGGTACTTGCCGGAAAGGTCGCGGACCTCGGCTCCCTCGACGGCGAGATTCTCGCCGACCTCGGCGATCTTATCGCCGTCAATCAGGACGTCAACGACACCGTCAAGCTCGACGGACGGGTCGACGACGTGGGCATTCTTAAGAAGCAAGGCCATTATCGGCACCTCCAAGCAGCAGATACAGGATAGCCATACGCACGCAGATACCGGCGTAGACCTGCTCCAGGATGACGGAGCGTTGCGGGTGGTCGGCCATATAGGAGTCGAACTCGACGCCGCGGTTGATGGGGCCCGGGTGGCAGATAATCGCATCGGGCTTCATGAGCTTCTCGCGGTCCTTGGTCAGACCGAAGAGCTTGTGGTACTCACGAATCGTGGGGAACGGTGCGCCCTCGAGGCGCTCCTGCTGCACGCGCAACATGTAGACGACGTCCAGCTCGGGCAGGACGGAATCGAGGTCGCTCGTCACGTGGTCGCAGCCCAGGACCTCGGGCGCCGGCGGCAGCAGCGTGCCGGGGGCGACGGCGTAGGTCTCGCAGCCCATGATCTTAAGTGCGGGGATCAGCGAGCCGCACACGCGGGAGTGCGCGATATCGCCGACGACGGCGACCTTCAGGCCGTGGAAGTCACCCTTGTGCTCCCAGATGGTGTACAGGTCGAGCAGGGCCTGCGTGGGATGGTTGTGCTTGCCGTCGCCGGCGCAGATAACGCTCGCGGGCGAGTTCTGCGTGACGATGTAGGGAGCACCGGCGTGCTTATCGCGCACGACGATGCAGTCGATCTTGTAGGCGTTGAGGGTCTCGACGGTGTCGACGAGGCTCTCACCCTTGACCGTGGAGGTCGAGGAGCCGCCAAAGTTGAGGCTGTCGGCCGAAAGACGCTTCTCGGCGAGTTCGAAGGAGCTGCGGGTGCGCGTCGAGGGCTCGTTGAACATGTTGACGATGGTCTTGCCCTTGAGCGTGGGGACCTTCTTGATCGCACGCTCGTTGACCTCGGAGAACGCCTTGGCGGTCTCGAGGATGAGCTTGATGTCCTCTTCGGAGTACTCGGTAATGTCGATCAGGTGCTTATGGTTGAACGCCACGGTACTACTCACCTCCCAGCGGCGCGGAGCCCACGTGGGAACCCGGCGCGACGTCGTTAATCTCGACAGCGGTGCGGCCGTCTACTTCCTTCATATATAGGTGCACGTTCTCCTCATGCGACGAGGGAACGTTCTTGCCGACAAAGTCCGGCGAGATGGGGAGCTCACGGTGACCGCGGTCAACGAGAACTGCCAGCTCGATGCGGCTCGGACGGCCCAGGTCCATAACGGCGTCCAGAGCGGCGCGGATAGTACGGCCCGTATACAGGATGTCGTCCACCAGCACGACGCGCTTGCCGTCGACGCTGAAGGGAATGTTGGTAGCGTGGATCGCGGGAGCGAAATTGGTCGCATAGTCATCGCGGTAGAAGCTGATATCCAGGCTGCCGAGCGGAACGTCGACGCCCTCGATCTCCTTGATCTCCTCGGCGAGCTTCTTTGCCAGAAGGTCGCCGCGCGTGACGATGCCGACCAGAGCGAGGTCTTCACAGCCCTCGTTGCGCTCGAGGATCTCGTGCGCGATGCGGGTCATCGCTCGATTGACGGCGGTCTCGTCCATGATGACCGCCTTGGGGGAAGTCGTGCCCATCGATCTCCTTCCTCACATGTCTTGACTGCTGACACAGTCAAAAAAATAGATGCCCGACCGCTTAAAGCGGACCAGACACCCACAGGAAGGGCTGCTCTTTGGCAGCTATGTAATTCCATGTGGGTATCTCGTACCCCTTTAATGGTCAAGGGATAGTGTAGCCAACCTCGAGCTTAATTGCGAGCATAAATACAGAACAATCCGTAAACGGAGCCCAATGCTCCATAAACCTATATATATTTGTGGGACGAGCTTGAAAACGCACGCACGAGCTGGCATAATCCCCTCTGCTGCACGCAAATCGGATCTACGTCCAGGGCCGTGGCGTGAGCACTATCGCCAAAAGAGGAATATCTCTGTGTAGATTACGCACAGGGAGCTGCTTCTGTGCTATAGTTCAGGCTTGTTTGTTAACGCGACATGTTCGTTTGTCGCCCAAGGAGGGTCAGTTATGTCCAAAGTTTGCGAAGTTTGCGGTAAGCACCCCGTTGCCGGTCGCTCCATCAGCCACTCTCACCGCGTCACCAACCGTAAGTTCCGCCCCAACATCCAGCGCGTCTACGTCGTTGTCGATGGTCACCGTCGCAAGATGAACGTTTGCTCCACCTGCCTCAAGTCTGGCAAGGTTGCGCGCTCCTAAATAAGGTCTTACCAACAAGTACCTCGGACTCTCCGGGTCAAAGACCTCGCGTTCACATAGAACTTACCAAAGGCGTTCTCCCCTACGGAGGGCGCCTTTTTTTGCGCTCATTGGGGACAGACTTACATGAGTGTTTGCACTTTTCAAAGGGATCATAGCCCCACTCATTGGGGACACACTTAGATGAGTGTTTTCACGCATTGGGGACAGACATGACGCACGCATGCGGCGTCCCGATAGGCTCCGGCCCCTATCTCACGCTGCATCCTTCCAGCCTGCAGTAGCCTTGGTCACGCTTGTGGCGCCGATACCGGTGATACGGGCAATTTGCTTGACCGTGAGATGTGCCCGCCTGAGCCTCAGCAGGCAGGCATCGCGTTCGGGGCGTGGCAGGGCCTTGAGCAACGCAGGATCTATGCTCGTCAGGACTTCGCGCGCAACGAAAAGGGCCTCCTCATCGGGGATCCGCCGGCGCGGAAGAACCTCCACTGACCAGATGCGCCCGGCAACTTTCTTGAGATGCTCGCAATAGCGACGGGAGCCTCCGACAACATCAAGCATAGGGGCCGCATCACAGATGTCAAAGGGATCATAGCCCAGCTGATACGCCTTATAGCTTGACCAGCGGTACGCCTCGAGCGAGTCAAGCGCACCCTTCACGGGATTGAGATGAATATAGTCGAGCAGCTGCACTGCCTGCGTGTCCGACTCAACCGCGACCCGCGAATAGCGATTGTCAAATAGATGGCCCGTTCTTCCCGTTTTCCCATTGAAATACTTGGCATACGCCGTCAGCGCGCACTGCATTGCCTTTGAAAGGTTGTCATATGGGTCATCAACCATCAAATGGAAGTGGTTGTCCATAAGACACCAGGCCAACACCGCCACGTCATGGCACGCAAACCTGTCCGATATGTCCGATAGGAAACGATAGCGGTCGGAATCATCTTCAAAAATGATCTGTTTGGAGTTACCGCGGTCAAAGACGTGGTAATAGCCGGTGAGCGAAATTTCGCGGGCGCATCGGGGCATGGTCTCTCCTTTCAAAGCCGTACAGGCAACACCTAAAAGGAGAGAAGGAACGCGAAATGCTGAGCCTGTGACCTATTTATATCCAATCAGCAACAAAAACAGGCCCAAAACGACAAAATCGCAAATCGATGTCTGTCCCAAATGAGTGAAACCACTCATGTAAGTCTGTCCCCAATGAGCGGGGCGATGCACTGGCAGATAGTTTTAGTTAAAACGCTTCAGTTTATTGAAGCGTTTTAGTATGCCTTTTACGGGAATCTTGCCGTTCGCCGAATAATTTCTTGCTATCATGCAAGTCGTAGGGTAAATCTCCGATCGCAAGGAGACACAAATGGTGAAAAAGTCACCGGAAAACACTACTCCCGCAATTGTGGACAACGTAGAGGCGCTTGAGGCTAAGCTCGCTCAGATGCGAGAGGCCCAGGCGCTTTTTGCTACGTACACGCAGGAGCAGGTCGACAAGATCTTCTATGAGGCCGCCATGGCCGCCAACAAGGCTCGTATCCCGTTGGCGAAGATGGCCATCGAGGAGACCGGCCGCGGCGTTCTTGAGGACAAGGTCATCAAGAACCACTACGCCGCAGAGTACATCTACAACGCTTACAAGAACACCAAGACCTGTGGCGTTCTGGAGCGCGACGAGGCTTACGGCATCACCAAGATCGCCGAGCCCATCGGCATCGTGGGCGCCGTCATCCCGAC
Source organism: Collinsella sp. AM23-17 (assembly GCF_003470945.1). Classification (NCBI taxonomy): domain Bacteria; kingdom Bacillati; phylum Actinomycetota; class Coriobacteriia; order Coriobacteriales; family Coriobacteriaceae; genus Collinsella; species Collinsella sp. AM23-17. Next base: position 29,557 of record NZ_QRHU01000022.1, read on the forward strand.
GACCAACCCCACCTCCACCGCGATCTTCAAGACGCTGATCAGCCTGAAGACCCGCAACGGCATCATCATCTCCCCGCACCCGGCAGCCGCCAAGTGCACCATCGCCGCCGCCAAGCTCGTGCTTGACGCCGCCGTCAAGGCCGGCGCCCCCGAGGGCATCATCGGCTGGGTCGATGTCCCCTCCATCGAGCTGACCAACATGGTCATGCGCGACGTCGACATCATCCTCGCCACCGGTGGCCCGGGCATGGTCAAGGCCGCCTACTCCTCGGGCAAGCCCGCCCTGGGCGTTGGCGCCGGTAACACCCCGGTCATCATCGACGACACCGCCGACGTGCTGCTCGCCGTCAACTCCATCATCCACTCCAAGACCTTCGACAACGGCATGATCTGCGCTTCCGAGCAGTCCGTGACCGTCATCGACACCATCTATGACCAGGTCAAAGCCGAGTTCCAGAAGCGCGGCTGCTACTTCGTCAAGCAGGGTGCCGAGATGGAGGCCCTGCGTGCCGCCATGTTCAAGAACGGCGCTCTCGATCACCGCATTCCCGGCATGGCTGCCGCCAAGATCGCCGAGCTCGCCGGCATCGAGGTTCCTGCCAAGACCAAGATCCTGATCGCCGAGGTCACCTCCACCGACCCCGCCAAGGAGGAGTTCTCCCACGAGAAGCTCTCCCCGGTCCTGGCCATGTATCACGCCAAGGACTTCCAGGAGGCCGTCGACAAGGCCGAGCACCTGGTGCTCGCCGGTGGCCCGGGCCACACCGCCTCTCTGTACGTGCACCCCGCCCAGGCCGAGAAGATCAGCCTGTTCGAGCACGTCATGAAGGCCTGCCGTATCGTCATCAACACCCCGTCCTCGCACGGCGGCATCGGTGATCTGTACAACTTTGGCATGAAGCCGTCTCTGACCCTGGGCTGCGGCTCCTGGGGCGGCAACTCCGTCTCCGAGAACGTTGGGGTGAAGCACTTGATCAACGTTAAGACTGTGGCCGAGCGCCGTGAGAACATGCTGTGGTTCCGCGCTCCCGAGAAGGTCTACTTCAAGAAGGGTTCCACGCCCGTCGCCCTCGACGAGCTTGGCAACGTCATGGGCAAGAAGCGCGCCTTCATCGTCACCGACCAGTTCCTCTTCAAGAATGGCAACACCCGCGCCATCGAGGCCAAGCTCGACGAGATGGGCATCGCCCACGACTGCTTCTACGACGTCGAGCCCGATCCGTCGCTGCAGTGCGCACGTCGCGGCGCCAAGCAGATGGCTCTCTTTGAGCCGGACGTCATCATCGCCGTCGGCGGTGGCTCCGCTATGGACGCCGGCAAGATCATGTGGATGATGTACGAGCACCCCGAGTGCAAGTTTGAGGACATGGCCATGGACTTCATGGACATCCGCAAGCGTATCTTCACTTTCCCCGAGATGGGCAAGAAGGCCTACTTCGTCGCCGTCCCGACCTCTTCGGGTACCGGCTCCGAGTGCACGCCGTTCGCCATCATCACCGACAAGGAGACCGGCATCAAGTGGCCGCTCGCCGACTACGCGCTGCTCCCCAACATGGCTATCGTCGACGCCGACAACTGCATGACCGCCCCGCGCGGCCTGACCGCTGCCTCCGGCATCGACGTCATGACCCACGCCATCGAGTCCTACGTCTCCATCATGGCTTCCGACTACACCAAGGGCCTCTCCGAGCGCGCTGCTAAGCTCGTCTTCGAGAACCTGCCCTCCAGCTTCACGAACGGCGCCAAGGACCCGCATGCCCGCGAGGAGATGCACAACGCCTCTTGCATGGCCGGTATGGCCTTCGCCAACGCCTTCCTGGGCCTCAACCACTCCATGGCTCACAAGCTCGGCGCCTTCCATCACCTGCCTCACGGCCTCGCCAACGCCGTCATCCTGACCCGCGTTATGCGCTACAACGCCGCCGAGGCTCCCGTCAAGATGGGTACCTTCTCCCAGTATCCTTACCCCAACGCGCTGCACAACTACGCCGAGATGGCCAAGTACTGCGGCATCGAGGGCAAGGACGACAAGGAGGTCTTCGAGAACTTCATCACGAAGCTCGAGGAACTCAAGGACTTCATCGGCGTCAAGAAGACCATCGCCGACTACGGTGTTGACGAGCAGTACTTCCTCGACACCCTCGACGAGATGACCGAGCAGGCATTCAACGACCAGTGCACCGGCGCAAACCCGCGCTACCCGCTCATGAGCGAGATCAAGGAGCTCTACCTGGACGCCTACTACGGCCGCGAGCCTCAGGACTACGCCGTCTGCTAGTTTTAGCACGGTTTTTAACGGCAGGGGTGCACGGGTGTTTCACACACCCCCGCCGTCGCTTCTATCGCATCGTTGAAAGGATGCAACCATGCTGCTACCCGATTCCAAGACCGAGCTCGTCCGCCGTGGCAACAAGGTCGTTTACGACCTGGGCGACAAGATCGTCAAGGTCTTTAACGAGACCAAGCCTGTCTCCGACGTGTTCAACGAGGCTTTGAATCTTGCCCGCATCAATGAGTGCGGCATCCGCAGCCCCAAGGCTCTCGAGGTTTCCCAGCTCGAGAACGCCAACGGCTGGGCGCTCGTGACCGAGAAGGTTCCGGGCACCACCCTTGCCGAGAAGATGACTGCTGAGCCCCAGCGCTTTGGTGAGTATCTCGAGATGTTCGTCGACCTCCAGATCGAGATCCACGGCTATACCTCCCCGCTGCTCAACCGTCAGCGCGACAAGTTCGCCCGCATGATCGACAGCCTTGATCAGCTCAATGCCACCACGCGCTACAACCTTCAGGAGCGTCTGGACGGCATGACCAAGGAGTTCAAGGTCTGCCACGGCGACTTCAACCCCTCCAACGTCATCGTCGGCGACGACGGCCAGCTCTATGTGTGCGACTGGGCACACGCCACCCAGGGCTCCCCTGCTGCCGACGTTGCCACCACCTACCTGCTCTTCGCCCTCAACAGCAAGGACCAGGCTGAGGCCTACTTGGAGCTCTACTGCGACCGCGCCGACATGCCCATGCAGGTCGTGCGTCAGTGGACGAGCATCGTCGCCGCTTCCGAGCTCGCTCGTAAGCGCAACGTGAACGATGAGTTCCTGAAGAACTGGATCGACGTCGTCGATTATCAGTAATATCTGAGCGATTTATTTCGCATCGGAGGCACAAGAAAACCCCGCAGCTCATATGAACTGCCTCCCATTTCTTGGACACAAGAATGGGAGGCTTTTTTATGGCTGG
>NZ_QRHU01000023.1:0-23921 GCF_003470945.1 Collinsella sp. AM23-17
AAGGCGGGGCCGAGGCCGCCTCGATCAATTTGCGAAAGAATCTTGACGGTACCCCCTTCGCCGAGTTCTGTCCTATCGCATGCAGAGCTCGGCGTTTTGTTTCCCAACCCGTATACAGCCACAAAAAAGGAGCCCGCAGGTGCGAGCTCCTCTTAAGGACACTAGATTGTAGCTCTGATGCTAGTCCAGGTCGTCGGCGGCAAAGTTGTCGATCGGGGCGAAGGGATCGGCCACGGGGACAACCGGGTCAGCGACGGGCAGCGGCTCGGCGGGAACAGTCACCGCAGGAGAAGCGGCAGAACCGACCGGCGTGGAGGCCATGAGGTCGGCCGGGAAGGAGTTCTGGGCATCATCCATAAAGTGCTGGATGAGCTTGAGGTACTCGGCCTTGAACTCCTCGCGGGAAGCCTTCAGACGGTCGATTTCCTCGAGCTCGGCCTGCTTCTCGGTCAGAGCCTGGCGGATAACCTCGCGGGCCTTGGCGTCAGCCTCGTTGCGGATACGCTCAGCGTTCTCGTTGGCATCGTTGACGATGGTCTCAGCGGTCTGCTGGGCAGCGATCAGGGCAGCGGAAATCTGGCGCTCCTGAGCGGAGAAGTCAGGGGCGGGAGCAGCCACGGGGGCGGCAGGAACGGCCTGGGCGGTGGCATCCTGAGCCTGGGCAAGCTGAGCCTGTGCGTCGGCAAGCTGCTGCTCGGTAGCAGTCAGACGACCCTTAAGGTCGACAATCTTAGCGAGCATAGCGTCAACCTCGGAGGACAGCGTCTCCAAGAAGACGTCGACCTCGGCAGGATCGTAGCCACGCTTGGCCTCAGAGAAAGTCTGAGCCTGGATGTCTGCAGGGGTAATAGCCATAACAAGTCTCCTTTTTCATCGCCTCGGCGTACACGCCCGACGTAAGTTACTAAGTCAGTTCTATACGAGTATACCTATAAGAAGCTGCAGAACCAGCCTCTGCACCAACTGCAACGCAATAATCGCAACGACCGGCGAAAAATCGACACCGCCCATCGGCGGGATGAAACGACGGAACAGGCCGAGCCACGGACCGCACACGCTATCGAGCACCGCAGCAATATCCTGAAGCAAACCGCCCTGCTTCATGGGAATCCACGTCATAAAGCAGTAGACGACAATGAGCGTGGAATAGAAGTTGAACAGCGTGTTGACCAGCTGGACGATAGTGTAGATGTTGATGGGAATCTCCTCGTCTTGTCTTTACTTAAGGTAGCCGTCGGCACGAAGCTTCTTGAGATCGGAATCTTTGACCTCGCAACCGGCGGGCAGCACCATGAACACGCGGTCGCCTACCTCCTTGACCGTGGCGCCCAGACCGCAGGCAAAGCCGTAAGAGAAGTCCAAGACGCGCTTGGCAACTTCGGTGCGTACGCCCACAAAAATCAGTGCGACAGGCTGCTTGGTGCGAACGCGGCGCACCACGGTCTCCACGTCGTCATAGCTCTCGGGGCGCAGGACATAGGCCGGCAGCTGCGGCGTGGCGTTGATGATATTGCTCGCATAGGCCGAGGCATCGCTCGGTGCAGGCGCGGGTGCAGCGGCGGCACGGGCGCGGGTGTTCTCGGCGTAGCTCGACGGCGTGTCATAGGCACCAGGACGATAACCGCTCGCAACACTGTCCTGCGAGCGCGAAGGCGGGTTATACGTCGTGGCATGGCGGGAGTCATCGCCGACCAGCTGGCCGGAGCGCGTATACACGGCAACCGACTCAGCTTCACCGCGGCGCGTCTGGCCAAGCAGGCCGTTGCTCGGCTCGTCTTGGGTGTAGAAGCCCTCGCCCGAAGCACCGCTGTAGCCGTTGCCCTGATAACTATCGTCATAGCCGTCATCGTAGCCGTAGTCGTCGTCCTGGCCATAACCCTGGTCGTAACCCTGCTGGCCGCCCAGGTGCATCTTATTTTTAATCTCGTCAAGGAAGCCCATGGTTGTGTCCTCTCGCGGTTTAGTGCAGGCGCCCCGATAATCAGTGCGCACTTCAGAGCCTTATTTTACTGCAAACTCCGGGCTAAATACTACCCTGCCCAGGCGAACGAGCGTAGAGCCCTCCTCAAGGGCAGGCTCAAAGTCCTCGCTCATGCCGCAGGAAAGCTCAGGCAGGTTCAAATCGGGATGCGCCGCCTCCAGCTCATCCCTCAGCTCACGAAGCCCCGCAAAGGTGCGGCGTGCCACATCCTTATTCCCCCGGGGCGCCATAGTCATAAGCCCCTGTACGCAAATTCCCTCAAGTTCCGCAAGCTCACCCGCGGCGGCGCGAATCTCATCGGGCGAAAAGCCTCCCTTCGACTCCTCACCACTCACATTGACCTCGATGAGCACACGCTGGGGGCCGGCGAGCTCGCCTGCCTCAATCTTGCGGACAGCACGGCTCGAGATCGCCTGTGCCAGATGCAGCGAACCCACCGAGTGAATCAGCTCGGCTGAGCCCAGCACCGCATTGATCTTATTGGTCTGCAGGTTGCCGATCATATCGAAGCGCACCTCGGGCAGCTCCGGATGCTCCGCCAGACCCGTGAGCTTGCGAACCAGCTCCTGCGGGCGGTTCTCGGCAAAATGGCGATACCCCGCCTGGATGGCGGCAACGGTCTCATCGACACCAACGGTCTTGGACACGGCAATGAGGCCCGCGGCGTCGTGGGGGCGGCCCGCGCGATCGAGCGCCGCATAAAAACGTTCCAGAATCTGCTCGCGGCGAGCGCGCATCAAGTCCAAATAGTTATCCATTGCTAATCGCCTCCGCTGACAGCCAAACAAGTAGTCCCATGCTAACGCAAGAGCGCGGTCCCGCATGGGCAAGGCCGCGCTCACTTAGGTATTTACAATCTTTCGACGAACGGGGTCACTTACTCCTCGTCGTCCTCGCCATCGTCCTCGTCCTCAAGATGATCGAGCAGGTAGCGAAGACTCTCGCTGACCTCGTTGGCGGGCACCTTGGCAACGTAACGCGCGTCGACGGCGGGCCTCATGATAACACCCTCGCCCGAAGGCACGCGCATGCTCTCGAGCTCATCCTCGTCCACACGGGCGATATCGCCGGCGTTCATACGCTGACCAGTCAACAGGAAGGTCAGACGGCAAGCGGCATCGATGGAAATGGAAGCGATGCGATCGAGGTAGCGCGAAACCATGATGGCGCGGCGCAGGTCGTCATAGTTGCTGTCGTCGTCCATAAAGTCGCCCGTATCCATACGGTTAAAGGTGCGGAAGAACTTCTCGTAGGCAGCGTGCACTGGCTCGTCCTCGACGGCCAGGTTGCAGATGATGGACATATCATTGGTGACGAGCGCAGAAAGCGAAGAGCCCAGCACCTGGTAGACGGCCTCAGCCTCGGCCTCAACCGTGCCGACAAGCTCCTTGGGCAGCGAGATGTCGGCCTTGATCATATGACGCGTGGCACGGCAGATCTGACGGACCTTATCGGTCATGCGCTGCAGGTTAAAGTCGACATAGATGATCGTCTGAAGCAGGCGGAAGTCGGAGGCGACCGGTGACTGCGTGGCGATCAGGTTGTAGCAGACGGCCTCCAGGTTGGCGCAGCGCGCGTCAATCGAAAGCGTGCGCTTCTTGGTCTTGGTGGCGAGCTTGCGGTCGTCGGTCACATAGGCCTTCACGGCATCGTGGAGGGCCAGATCGACGGCCTCATAGATGCTCAGCATCTCGTGACGGGCCTCGACGAGCTGACGGGAAAACAGTTTGCGCATGGTTCACTCCAATCAGTTGGGTGCGGTCATGCCGCCCGCACAGTGAATACGCACCGGACTAGGTCCGATCGGCTTGGGACTAGTCGCACCGATCAGCCAAAGCGGCCGGTGATATAGTCTTCCGTCCGCGAGTCCACCGGGCTGGTGAAGATCGCGTCGGTTTGACCATACTCGATGAGCGTGGCGGGCTCGCCGGCAACTTCTTGCAAGAAGAATGCGGTGTAGTCGCTGATACGAGCTGCCTGCTGCATTGAATGCGTGACGATGATGATCGTCATCTCGGGCGCCAGCTCGGCCATCAGATCCTCGACCTTAGAGACGGACGTGGGGTCGATGGCGGAGCAGGGCTCGTCCATCAGAAGGACATCGGGCTGCACCGCAAGCACGCGCGCGATGCACAGACGCTGCTGCTGACCGCCCGAGAGCGCCAAACCATCCTTGTTGAGCTGATTGGATACCTCTTTCCAGAGGTTGGCGCGCTTGAGCGATTCTTCCACGATGTCATCGAGGTCGCTTTTGCTAGTCACGCCCTGCAGACGAGGGCCAAAGGCGACATTCTCGTAGATGGATTTAGGAAACGGGTTGGGCTGCTGAAAGATCATGCCCACGCGACGACGGAGGTCGACCGGGTCGACGCCCTCGGCATAGATATCATTGCCGTCGAGCGTCATGGTGCCCTCGACGCGCGTACCCTCGATCAGATCATTCATGCGGTTGATGCAGCGCAAAAACGTCGACTTGCCGCAGCCCGAAGGGCCAATGAAGGCGGTGATGGCGTTTTTGGCGATGTTGAGGTCAAGCCCCGTCAGCGCATGAAAGTCACCGTACCAAAAGTTGAAATCCTTGGCCGTGATGGCCGCTTGCTCCAGCGTGGGAGCGGACTGATAAACGGACATGGGACTCCTTAACTAGCGACGCTTGCGCGACAGGAAGCGCGCAAACAGGTTGAAGGCCAGAATGATCACCATCAGCAAGAGCGCGGTGCCGTAGGCTGCGTTCATGTTGATGCCATCGTTGGCAAGCAGGTACAGGTGAACCGTCATGGGGCGGCCGGAATCGAGCGGCGAAATAGGTAGATTGATGGCTTGGCCCATGGTGTAGAGCACCACCGCGGTCTCGCCAATGGCGCGGCCGATGGCGAGGACGATGCCCGTGGCAATACGGCCAAAGGCAGAAGGAAGCACAATCTTGGAGACAACCTGCCACTTGGTGGCGCCCAGGCCGTACGCGCCCCAACGGATATAGCGCGGGACGGCGCGAATGGCCTCTTCGGTGGTGCGCATGACGATGGGAAGCATCAAGAGCGCGAGCGCCAGAGCGGCCGAGACCATCGAAAGGCCCAGGCCCATGGCCTCGACAAACAAGGCGTAGCCAAACAGGCCCATAACGATGGAGGGCACCGAGGCCAAAGCGTCAGCAGCGTAGCGAATGAGCTCGACGATCTTGCCCTGCTTGGCGTACTCGGCCAGATAGACGGCTGCCAGCACAGCGATCGGCGTGCAGATAAGCATGGCGAGCGCCGTCACATAGACGGTCGAGACGATCGTGGGCCAAATACCGCCCTCGGCGTTGACGCCCTGGGGCCAACCGAAGATAAAGTCGAGCGAGATGTGTGGCAGGCCGTTGATGACCACGTAGGCGATGATAGCGACCAGCACCAGCGTGGTGATGTATGCCGCGGCACGGAACACGCCAAGCATGATCTTGTTGGACAGGTCCTTGTTGATGCGGCCCTTCTTGCCGTGGGAAAGGGCACGCTTGATGCGCTCGCGCGACGAGGTCGTATCGACCGTCGTGTCAACGGAATCGGACATAGCCTACCCCCTCTTCTTCTTGGAAACCAGGCGGACGATGCCCACCAGCGTGGCGGAAATGATAAACAGGACCACGCCCATGCCGAACAGCGCCGAGCGATGCAGACCCGAGGAATAGCTCATGTCGAGCGCAATCTGGCTCGTGAGCGTCGAGATGGGGCTCGCAATGCTGTCGGGAATAACCGGGGCGTTACCCACGACCATGAGCACGGCCATGGTCTCGCCGATGGCACGGCCCATACCCAGCACGATGGCATCCACGATACCCAGCTTGGCGGCAGGTAACACGACCTTATAGATAGTCTGCCACTTGGTGGCGCCCATGGCATACGATGCCTCGCGAATGCCCATGGGAATGGAATTGAGAGCATCGATGGTAAGCGTCGTGATGGTGGGCACGATCATAATGGCGAGCACGAACCACGCCGTCAGCGCGCCAAAACCAAGACCGCCGGTCAGTTGTGCGATAAACGGGCGGATGATGATCATGCCAAAGAAGCCATAGATGATAGAAGGGATGCCGGCCAACAGGTCAACGGCAGGGCTGATGAGCTTGCGCACGCGCTTGCTGGCGATCTCGACCAGATACACGGCCGTGCCCACGCCTAGGGGCACACCCATGGCGAGCGCGCCGACGGTCACCAGACCCGAGCCGGCAAGCAGCGACACGATGCCGTAGTGACCCTCAGAGGGCGCCCACGTAAAGCTAAAGAAGTCCGCCAGACCGATGTCGGTAAAGACGGGCAGCGCCGAGTACGTGGTAAAGACAAAAATCAGGATGACGGTAACAACCGCCAAGAACGCGCAGGCAAAGAAGATCCACTGCAGCGCCTTCTCCTTGATATAGGTGCTGCGCGATACGAGCGCCAGCTCGCGCTTCTTGGGCGCCTGACCATTCTGCTCAGTCTGGGAGTTTTCCTGTGCTTCCATGCTACTCACTCCCCTTCTCGTCGTTGGTGACGGGGATAAAGCCCGCCTCGCGAATCTGCTTGTCCATCTTTTCGGACGTCACATAGTCGATGTAATCCTGCGCCTGCTGCGAAGGCGCACCCTTCACAAAGAAGTAAAGGTCGCGTGAGATGGGATAGCCGCCGCTCGCGACCGTCTTCTCGGACGCCTCAACATGATTGACCGAGACGGCCTTGACCGAGGTCTTGGCGTTGAGGCTATCGACGAAGCCCAGCGAAATGTAGCCGATAGCCCCGCGCGAACGAGATACCACGTCGCGCACCTGGCCCGTGCCCGAAAGAACGGCGGAGCGGCGATCGAACGGGGTGCCGTCCATCACGATGGTGCGGAAGGCTTCACGCGTGCCAGACGCCTCATCTCGGTTGATAACCTGAATCCTCAGGTCCTCGCCACCGACTTCTTTCCAGTTGGTGATCTTGCCGGCATAGATATCGCGGAGCTGCTCGGTCGAGAGGTTATCGACGGGGTTGTCTTCGTTCACGATGACCGCGATACCGTCGTGGGCAATGACGATGGGAGTCAGGCCCAGATCCTGTTCGTCGGCATTGAGTCCACGGGAGGAGCTGGCGATATCGGCCGTGCCAGCGCTGACGGCTTCGATGCCAGCGGAAGAGCCCAAACCGGAAACGAGCACGTCGATGCCGGTCTCCTCCTTAAAGCCCTCTGCCGCAATTTCGGCGATAGGAAGGCAGGTCGTGGAGCCGGCCACGGTAATGGAAGAGGTAGAAGATCCCGAAGAACAGGCGCACAGCGTAAGCGTAAGCACAGCGGCGCTCAGGACCGATACGATCTTTCTCATAGCATCACGCCGATCGCGGCATGGCGCCCACAGGTGCCGTCCTCGTTACGGTAGGAATAAAAGCGGTCGTTCTGACGCACGGTCGAAAGCTGGGTATCCACGATATTATCCGCGTCGACACCGACATCTACCAGCGCCTCGCAAATGGCAGCGGAAAGATCGAGCATGCGAGAGGTACTCGCATCGATGCAAGAGAACTCGGCGGCAAAGCGATCCATGAGCTCCTGGGAAACCTCGTACTCGTCACCCAGGATATGGGGCCCGATATAGGCGGAAACGTCGCTCGCATCGCAGCCGGCAGCATCGCAAAGCGCCTGGCACGCCTTGGCAGAAATACGTGCAATCGTGCCCTTCCAACCGGAGTGCACCACGGCAAATCCGCCAGGGGCCACCAGCACCACGGGAACGCAGTCGGCAAAGCAGAGCAGCACGGGCACGTCATGGGCCGTACAGACGATGGCATCGCAGCCCTCGGCAATCTGCTCGCGAACAGCCTCAAGATCGTCGGCGCCGTTCGAAGTCACCGTAACGATATGGTCACCATGTACCTGATTGGGCACGAGCAGATTATGCTCGCACTCAGTGGCGCCCATAGCTTCGAGCGCTCGACGACGATTTTCTTGAACAGCAAAGGGGTCATCGCCTACATGCGAGCCCAGGTTGAGCGAGGAGTACGCATCTTCAGAAACGCCACCGGTGCGCTCGGTAAAGGCAAAGCGGACATCGGATGTCGCGCCCTCCACCAACGTAACTCCATCATGGTCGACACGCGAAACGTTGTCCGCACGTGCTGCCATACTAAAGCCTCCTAATAACACAAGTACCGCGGCGTCGCCGCGCAGTCCGCGTTTATACGGCTGTCATACTTCCTTAAAAGGATACCCGCAGCGGTAGGGACCAAACGTAAAGGGAACGTAAGGAGATTGGAGGCTTTCGTTTACAAACGAGAAACAAAACGGGGTGCATCCAAATGGACACACCCCGTGCAGGTCGTTGAGAAAAACGAACTAGAAGCTACCGCGCTTCAGGAAGTCGGGAAGCTCGAACTGGTCGTTGCCAAAGTTGGGCAGCTCGGTACCACCGACGTTGCGGGTCGGAGCGGCCTGAGCCGGGCTGGCAGCCGGGGCGGTGCGCTGCGGCTCAGCGGAGGCAGCGGCCTTGCTCTGAGACTGCTGAGCAGCAAAGAGCTCATCCTGACGGTTGACGTTGGAGTCGGAGAAGCCCGTAGCGATGACGGTGATACGCACCTGATCGCCCAGGGACTCGTCGACAACGGTACCGAAGATGATGTTGGCCTCGGGGTCGACGGCGTTGGCGACAACGTCGGCGGCGTCGCTGATCTCCTGGATGCCCAGGTCCTTGGAACCGGCGATGGAGAGCAGCACGCGCGTGGCACCATCGATGGAGCTCTCGAGCAGCGGGCTGGAGATGGCCTGCTGGGCAGCGTCGACGGCACGAGTATCCCCAGAAGAGGTACCGATACCCATCATGGCGGTACCGGCCTGCTTCATGATGGTCTTAACATCGGCGAAGTCCAGGTTGATGATACCGGGGACGGTGATGAGGTCGGTGATGCCCTGGGTGCCCTGGGAAAGGACGCCATCGGCAATCGCGAAGGCCTCGAGCATGGTGGTCTTCTTCTCGGCGATGTCGAGCAGCTTATCGTTAGGAATGACGATCATGGTGTCGACGCAATCGGAGAGGGTCTTGATGCCCTCCTCGGCGCTCTTCTTACGCTTGCGGCCCTCGAAGGTGAAGGGCTTGGTCACGACGGCGACGGTCAGTGCGCCGACCTCGTTCATCGCGATATCGGCAACGATGGGAGCAGCGCCGGTACCGGTGCCGCCGCCCTCGCCGCAGGTGATAAACACCATGTCGGCGCCAGCGAGCGCCTCGGCGATGTCGTCGCGGGACTCATCGGCAGCCTTGCGGCCAACCTCGGGATTGGCGCCGGCGCCCAGGCCGCGGGTAAGGTCGGTGCCGATGTGCACCTTGATATCGGCATCAGAGATCGCGAGTGCCTGAGCATCGGTGTTGATGGCAACAAACTCGACGCCGCGGATGCCCTCTTCGATCATTCGATTGACCGCGTTGGTACCGCCGCCGCCGACGCCGACCACCTTAATGACGGCAAGGTAGTTGTTGATCTCTGTCTCGTGCATGTCGGTCCTCCGAACAAAGGTTATAGCCATAGCATGGGTCGACCCCTGCGCACATTAACCTTCAGGTTGAAAGTAAATGCAAAGGTAAACCGTATTATGTTTGCACATTATGAACGTATCAGTCAAATAATTGACCGTGAAAACCAAACAAACCAGATAAACGGCGTGGTATGGCCCCTCAACAAAGCATCAACCAGCGCTACGAGGTCGGAGCATTCCTAAATGTGTAGTTGCCCGGAGAGCGCACATTGATATACGTTACGCCCTCTACCTGCGAAAGCAACTTGGTGACTACGCGTTCCTTCTTGGCGATATCGTCCGAATCGCCCAGCGACACCTCAATGCCGTTATTGAGGTTTGCCGAGATGGCTTCGACCGAAGGCGTGGAAATATCCTTGACTTGTCCCAAGAACTCGCTCGAAAAACCACGCACATAATCCAGGCCGGCCTTAACGGCTTTGGAGTTCACCGCCTGGCCGGAAACCGGAGCGACATCCGCCGAGACATCAGTCAATAACACCGCGCCATAATGCTTGGCGAGCGCCAGCGCGGCATCGATTCCGGTCAAGGTATTTGAGCCCTGCCCTGTCGTGATGACGTTGCCCTGGTCGTCCACTTCGACCGACGTCGACAGCGGGGCGATCCAGGTGTCATCGTCTCCGATAGCCCAGGCAAGGTCGTCGGAGCTGATATACGCAATGGCGATAACTTTACGCTCCGTCGGCGTGATGATAAGCGTATGGGGAAACTGGCGCTGGACATCCACGCCCGAAACCCACGGGTTCTGCTTGAGATCCTCGGTAATCTGGTCGGGATCGACGTTAAAAAGCGACGTTCCCTCGGGCAAGTCGATCAGCTGGATAGCATCGTGCTTCGTCACATGCTCGCTGCCTTGAATCTGAATATCAGTGGCAGTAAACAGTCCAGAGTTGATCACCACGATGGCAACGACGACGAGCACGGCCAAGACGGCCAGAACGCCGCCCACGATTTTGCCTTTGCCTGTAACGACAGAAGCGGCATCTGATGTTTTATTTGCCATCGCTCCAAGTGAAGATAACGGGTTGAAACCTTTTTTACTCGAAGGCTTCTTGGCGGTAGCCGGCACCGATGTCAGCGAGCGCGGTTTCGATGCGCCCAGCGTGAGACCTGGACGCGCCGCTTTAGTTCCCGTCGAGGGCTTGGGAGCTGCCATGGGACGGGCAGGCTTGGCGCCCATAACAGGCTTTGACGTCACCGAGGGACGCGAGGACTTTTTTGCGGCCGGACGATTACCGAGCTGCGAGCCGACGACCGGACGACTGGTCTGTCGAGCATGCCCGACAGACTTAGAGTGCGCGACGGTATTGCGTTGAGGTTTGGCAGGCGCGCCGGAACGCCCTCCGGCGCGGCGGAAGGTGGGTTTCGATGCTCTAGAAGCCGAGGAATTTAACTTCCGGTCTGAGCTCGATGCCATACGCCTCCCTCACCTTTCCGTGCACATGTCTGATAACCGCGGCAACGTCATCGGCCGAGGCAGTTCCGTTATTAACGATAAAATTAGCGTGAACGGGCGAAACTTCCGCGCCGCCAATCGAAAAACCCTTTAATCCACAATCCTCGATAAGCTTGCCCACACTCGCATCGGGCGGGTTGCGAAAGACAGACCCGCAGGATGCGCGACCCATGGGCTGCGTACGCTTGCGCCTTGTAAGGTACCGCTCCATGCGCTCGCGAATGTCGGCCTTGGGCGCCGGTTTAAGCTTGAGCACGCACTCGAGGATGATCTCATTGCGGGGAAGGCTACATTCGCGGTAGCCCCAAGAGATCTCGGACCCCGCATAATGCTTGATACCGGATGCCGGGTCAAACGTTACGACATCCTCAACCAGCGAGCCAATCCACTCGGTCCGCGTGCCGGCATTCATAGATATCGCACCGCCGACCGAACCAGGAATGCCAACGGCAAACTCAAGGCCCGAGAGGCTACGCGACAGGGCATCGTTGACCAGGCGCGCAAACATCACGCCCGCACCGACCGTCAGCGTACAACCGTCATCGGCAACAACCGTGCGCTGGAACTCACGTCCGAGCGAAATGACGGCACCGCGATAACCGCCATCGGCAACCAGCAGATTGGAGCCCTTGCCGATGATGACCCACGGCACCTGCTCGCGATCGAGCACCGCCACGGCGCGGCGGAGGGCATGATAGCTATGGCACGTCACAAAGAGGTCGGCCTTGCCGCCGATACGATAGCTCGTATGACGCGCAAGGCGCTCGTCCTCGATCACATCCGTGTCGATCATGCCCGAGAGCGCCATGACGGCGTTAAACAGACCCATTAGACTTAAGCGTCTTTCTTGGCAGTCAGATACTCAATGAACTCGGGACCGACGGTCGTAACGTCGCCGGCACCCATGGTGAGCAGCAGGTCGCCCTCGCCCACCATCTGCTCGAGCTCCTGATTGAGCTCAAGACGGCTGGAGCAGTACACGACCTCCTTGCCAGGATGCTTGGCGCGCACGGTATCGGCGAGCATCTTAGAGGTGACACCCGGAATGGGCATCTCGCCAGCCGAGAACACATCAATCAGCAGCAGTTTATCGGCATTGGCAAATGCATCGGCAAAGTCGTCGCACAGGGCCTGCAGGCGCGAATAGCGGTGCGGCTGGAACACGACGTCGACGTGCTTGTAACCCAGCGACGAAGCGGCAGCAAGCGTCGCCTTGATCTCGGTGGGGTGATGGCCGTAATCATCGACCACGGTGATGCCATCGATATCGCCCACGTGGGTAAAGCGACGGCGGACGCCCTCAAAGCTCGAGAGCGCCTTGGCGGCGGCGTCGATGTCAAGGCCCAGGACATGGGCGACGGTGAGCACCGCCGTGGCGTTGAGCATGTTGTGGCGACCGGGATTGCTCTTGATCTCCACAGCGCGCTCAGTGCCGTCCTCAAAGCGAACGATAAAGTCACTCTGGATGCCCTTGACATCCGGGTGCATGCAGACGATGTCGTTGCTCTCGGCAAAGCCGTAGGAAAGCACGTGACGGCCCGTCGACTTGGCGAGCTCGACCAGATGCGGGTCCTCACCGCAGACGATGACGGTGCCGTCCTCGCCCACCAGGCTCATGAATTTGGCGAAAGTTGCCTCGATCTCCTCGATACCCGAGTAGTGATCGAGGTGGTCGGCCTCGACGTTGGTCACAATGACTACGTTGGGGTTCAGGAACAGGAAGGAGCTGTCGGACTCGTCGGCCTCGGCGACAAAGTAGTCGCCCGAGCCGTTCTTGCCGTTCGTGTCATAGCCCTCGACGATGCCACCGATCAGGAAGCTCGGATCCAGACCCATGCGGTCGAGCATGGTGGCACACATCGAAGACGTGGTGGTCTTGCCATGCGTGCCGGCAACAGCGACGGTGGTGTAGCCGTGACCCAAAGCAGAGAGCATCTTGGCACGGGGCCACACGGGAATACCAAGCTCGCGAGCGCGCACGAGTTCAGGGTTGGACTCCGGAATAGCGGTGGAGACAACAACCACGTCGGGCTTGACCTCGTCGATCGTGGCGGCCTCATGGCCCACATGCACCTTCACACCAGCGCGGGTAAGCTGGCGGATATAACGTGACGTCTTAAGGTCGGAGCCGGTAACGGCATAACCGCGCTCGTGCAGAACGAGGGCGATGCCGCTCATGCCGGCGCCGCCGATACCGATAAAGTGGGCGCTCTTAAACTCGGGCGCGGAGGTTGCAGTCTGGGAATCAGCCATGTGCTCGTGTACTCCTTGCGTAAACACTGCCTGTAACCCGTTAACTGTACCGCACCTACCGCATCAGCGCGAGGGCGACCGAAGATATCCCGTCTAACTAACGCAAACCCTCTACTGCATCCGCCAGAAGAGCGGCGGCTCTATCCTGAGCCAGACCACGCGCCGCCTGACGCATGGCGTCGCGCGCCGCCGCGTCATCGACCAGGTGCAGCAGCTCATCGGCAAAGGCAGAACCGTCGATATCGGCATCGGCGCAGAGCACGCCGGCCCCGGCGTCGACCAGATAACGGGCATTGGTGGTTTGGTGGTCGGCCGTCGCATGCGGGTACGGCACGAGCACCGAAGGCACGGCGAGCGCAGCGATCTCGGCCACGCTCGATGCTCCCGAACGCGATAGCACCAAATCGGCAGCAGCCAGCATGTCGCCCATGTTGTCGATGTAAGGCTGGACGCGGTAACGCTTCGCCTCCTCGAGCGTCAGCGCCAAAGCGCGCTCGGTCTCCTCAAAGCCGTCGGCACCCGTCGAATGCAACACATAGAGGTTCTTGCGCGAAAGCAGCTCGTTTTTGAGCGAAGCCACGCGCTCGTTGAGGTGCTGGGCGCCGAGTGAACCGCCAAAGACGAGCAGCAGCGTAGCGTCCTCGGGAACGCCAAGTGCCTTGCGGCCGCGAGCGCGATCGCCCTCGATCACCGAGCGACGTACGGGGTTGCCGGTCATGAGCACGTGGTCAGGGTCACCTTCGCGCTCAAAGACCGAACGCGCTGCCGGCACCGAGATGCACACGCGGGCGGCGTGGGAGTTCATCATCTTGTTGGCCAGGCCCGGAACAGAGTTCTGCTCATGCAGCAGATACGGAACGCCTGCGCCCTTGCACCACCCCAGCAGCGGAACCTCGACATAGGCACCAAAACCGATGGCGGCATCGGGCTTGCCGACCTTTGAGAAATGACTGGTGAGCGCACGCTTGGCCTTATTGACACGCCACAGCGAGGTCAGCGCCGTCCAAGGACGGGAGCGGTCGAAGCCCGTGACCGTAATGGGCACAAAATCAAACCCAGCCTCGGGGACCAAACGACCCTCGAGCTTGCGCGACTGGCCCACGAACACAACGTGGTGGCCACGGTCACGCAGTTCTTCGGCCAAGGCGAGCGCGGGGTTGATGTGTCCTGCCGTGCCGCCGGCTGCAATAGCAACGGTCATCTTATCGGTCATGGTAGTCCCTTCGTACACGCGGTCCCTGGTCGTCGGTGCGTAGACGCGCCGACGGGTCCGAGTTCAAATCGATTCGATTATATCCGCCGCCCGCGCTGCGAGGGCTGGGGCGCTGAGGACGACCTTGCGGAGCCGTCCGCGGACGTGGACGAGCTGCCGGCTCGGATGTAGAACCATCCAGAACGGTAAAGCCGCTACGCGAAGGTCGTTCACCGCGCACATGGGCTACGCCGGCGGTACTCTCATCCATAACGGCAAAGCTCTCGCGGCGACGGTCGTACTCATCGCGACGGGCGCTCTCGTACGAAACGCGCAGGATCAGACCGGCAAGCATAAGCGACACAATAATCGATGAACCGCCGTAGCTAATAAACGGCAACGGTTTGCCCGTCATGGGAAACACGTTGAGGATGCCCAGCGCGTTAATCAAAAACTGCACCGCGAGAATGACCGCGGAGCCAGACGCCATAAGCGCGCCCCGACGATCGGTCGCCTGCTCGGCAATGCGAAACGCCGAGTAGATCAGCATCGCAAACACCAAGAAGAACAGCACGGTTCCGACAAAGCCGACTTCCTCGCCAATGATGGCCAGGATGTAGTCATTGTGCGCCTCGGGCAGATACGAGTACTTCATGGTTGAGTTGCCGATGCCACGGCCGAACAGACCGCCCGAGGCAAAGGCCATGATGGCAAGCGTGGCCTGATAGCCGTCACCATACTCGTCAGCCCAAGGGTTCAAGGCAACCTGAATACGCACCATACGGTACGGCTCTGCAACAAGCGCAATCACGATCACGAGAATGCCGAAGATTATCACGCCGATGATAAATTTGGGGTCGAGACCCGCAAACAACGCCATGCACATGAGGGTCAGCAGGATGATCAGGACGGTACCGAAATCGGGCTGGATAAAGATCAGAAAGAGCGGAATGCCCAGGTAGATGCCCATCTTGCGAAGGAATTCGTTGATGTTGCCACCGGGCGAAAAGAAGCGATCAAGCATGATGGCCGAATACGCAATGGCAAATGGCTTTAAAAACTCGGAAGGCTGGAACTGAATGCCGGCGATGTTGAGCCAGCGGGTGGCGCCACGGCTGCCGCTGCCCACCAAGAACACCAGAAACAGTAGCCCTATCATGCCTATGAGGAAGATCCTGAGCACATCCTCCCCAAACCAGCTGTCCGGCAAAACGCGCACGATGGCAATCAGCGCCAGAACACCGACCACGGCAAACGCAGCCTGTCGACCCAGAAAAAACGTCGCTGAGCCATTCTCGTGCAGCGCCTCGACCGAAGACGCCGAGTACACCATCAGCAGGCCAAAACACACCAAGATAAACAGACAGGCCATGAATATCAGACGGGGGCGCATGATGCGGGCGGGAACGCCGGCAATATAGCGTTCGCTAAACGACTGCCCGCCGCGACCGGAACGCGGTGCGCTACGCCGCGAGGAAGC
The DNA here is from genome assembly GCF_003470945.1 of Collinsella sp. AM23-17. Taxonomy (NCBI): domain Bacteria; kingdom Bacillati; phylum Actinomycetota; class Coriobacteriia; order Coriobacteriales; family Coriobacteriaceae; genus Collinsella; species Collinsella sp. AM23-17. The sequence continues at coordinate 15,881 of NZ_QRHU01000023.1, forward strand.
ACGGTCCGAGTCGGGCCTCCTCATACCTTGTCGGGGGCTCTCCTCTCTCACCGGCAACCCCTATTCCATTTGCGATTTCGCTGCAGCGGCAAGCTGAGCCACGTAGTCCTTAAACACGCGGCCGCGCTCCTCATAGCCCGAGAACTCATCGAACGAAGAGCAGGCAGGAGAAAGTAAGATCACGTCGCCACGGCTCGACAGCGAACGGGCAACGTCCACGGCATCGCGTAGGTCATCCGCTTGGGCGATATCCACATCGCCATCGACATCGGCCTCGTCCATAGCGGCGGTAAAGCGCTCGCGCGCATCGCCAAAGCAGACGACCGAGCGCACGTTATCCATAACGACGCGCGCGAAGTCCGTGAGCGGCGTGCCCTTATCGTGGCCGCCGAGCAGCAAGATCACGTTGTCATCGGGAAATGCCGTCAGTGCCTTCTCGACCGCGTCGGTGTTGGTCGCCTTGGAATCGTTGACGTAGCGCACTCCGTCAATCTCGCCGCACGGCTCCACGCGGTGCTCGAGCGGCTGGAACGAGGCCAGACCGCGGCAAATGCCCTCGGGATTGGCACCGACGGCCAGGACAGCCGTGGCAGCGCACAGGGCATTGATAACATTGTGATGGCCCGAGATCTTGAGCTCGGATGTAGCGATGAGCGGGGTCTCGACGCCCTTCAGGCGCACGACCATTTTGCCGTCGCGCACAAAGGCGGCGTCTGCACCCTCGGGCTCGTCAAAAGCGACCTTGCAGATGCGACGACCCGGCGTGTAGATGTACTCATCGAACTCGTGAATGCCGGCGTCTTCGACGTCGACGACCATCAGATCGTCATCGACCATATTGTCAAACAGTTTGATCTTGGCAAGCGCATAGTTCTTATGGCTCTTATGCCAGCCCAAGTGGTCGGGAGTGATGTTGAGCAGCACCGCCACGCGAGGGTGGAGCTCGGTGGTCGTAGCAATCTGATAGCTCGAGAGCTCAGCCACAAACCACTCGTTGTGGGCTCGGCCGTCAATCTCGTTGATAGGCGGCTCGCCGATGTTGCCGACAGCTACACTGGCCTCACCGGAAGCCTTGAGCAGATAATCGGTCAGCGACGTGGTGGTCGTCTTGCCGTTGGTGCCCGTGATGGCAATCCAGTTATCGGGCGACAGGCGATAGGCAAACTCGGGCTCACCCATAATCTGGGCGGCATGCTCGCGCCCGGCCTTAAAGAAGCCCGAGAACTCCGAGATGCCCGGGCACGTCACGCATACGTCATAGGCGCCCTCGACCTGTTCGGTCCCATAGACAAACGACGCACCGGCAGCCTCGAGCGCACGCGTGGCGTCATTGGGCTCAGAGGTGCCGCCGCCATACACGGTAACGGCGCTTACGCGCTCTGGATGTGCCAGCGCCCAGCGGGCGACATCGAGACCGGATTTACCCTGACCCAAAACGAGCAGGCTAAAGACATCAGCAAGAGGCATGAAAGACCACTATCCCAACTGGAAGAACAGGGCAAGGCCAACGGCACCAAATGCCGCAGCGATAATCCAAAAACGGATGACGACCTTGGTCTCGGCCCAACCCTTCTTTTCGAAATGATGATGGATGGGCGCCATAAGGAAGACGCGCTTGTGCGTAAAGTGGAAGTAGACAACCTGAATCATGACCGAAAGGGTCTCAACGATAAACAGGCCGCCGATGATAAGGGAGACGACCTCGGTGTTGGTCATGATGGACGTGCAGGCAAACGCGGCGCCCAGGGCAAGCGAGCCGGTATCGCCCATAAAGATGCTCGCCGGATAGCAGTTGAACCACAGAAAGCCCAAGCAGGCACCGGCACACGCGGTGCAGAAGATGGACAGGTTCACGTCTCCGTGCAAAAACGCCATGGCAGCCATGGCGAGCATGGCGATCATGGAGGTGCCACCAGCAAGACCGTCAAGGCCATCGGTCAGGTTCACGGCATTAGAAAGACCGGCGATCATCAGCCAGCAAAAGACAATGTAGAGCCACGGGAACGAAAGGCCGCAGATGGTGGTCGAAAGCACGCCAAGGTCGATCGTCAGGCCGCCGGGAAAACGAATCTCGGGGGCGACGCCGCACCAGTTGACGGCAAGCACCGTAAAGGTGACACAGATAATGGTTAGGCCGATCATCTTGGCATGAGGCGTCAGACCGAGCGAGCGCCCATGCGTAACGGAGGTCAGGTCGTCGATCAGACCCAGCACGCCGGTCGCCAGCGTGGCGAGCAGCACGAGCACGAGCTCGGTGGTGAGCTTGCCCATCAGCAGGCAGGTCAGCGAGATCGCGATGAGGATGACAACGCCACCCATGGTGGGCGTTCCCTGCTTAACCAAATGACGCTTGGGGCCGTCGGCACGAACCTGCTGGCCGATACCCTCGACCTTGAGCAGCTTGATCCACCACGGCATGAGCAGCAGCGCAATGGCGGCGGCGATGCCAAGCCCCAAAAAAGCCTGATACGTTGGATACGAGGGATTGCCGAACATGGGCTAGCACACACCTTCCACAAAGCGGTCGAGCTCAACAAAGCGGGAACCCTTGACCAGTACAACATCATGTTTTTCAAGCGCGCCGCCCATGCGGTCGAGCACCTGCTGATAATCGGAGAACACCTGGATGCGGTCCTCGTCCATGCCCATCATGCGCGCGGCATCGGCCATAAGCTGGGCCAGCGCACCACCCACGCACGCCAGCATGTCGAGCTTCTTGGCGGCGGCATAGGCGCCCACGAGCTCATGCATGCGAGGAGCCTCATCGCCCATCTCGCCCATCTCGCCCAGGATCGCCATGCGAGACCCCGTGCACGAAAGCGAGCACAGCAGATCGAGACCGGCTGCCATCGATTCGGCGCTGGCGTTATAGGAGTCATCGATGACGCGTGCACCGCTCTTGGCGCGCTTGATCTCCTGGCGGTGTCCGGTGATCGTGAGACCCCTAAAGGCAGCATCGATCTGCTCGGGCGTCACGCCCAGGCGATAGGCAACCGCGGCGGCCTTAACGGCATTAGGAACGGACTGCACGCCGGGGATGGCAAGCATGGTATCGATCGTCTCGCCCTGGCCAAAATCGAGCGTAAAGACCGGACGGCCTTCGTCATCAACGCGAACGTCGCGGGCACGGGCCTCATCATCGTCCGAGACGCCGGCCAGCATCACGTCGATACCAGCAGGTTGGGCGAACGTGTCGCGAATGAACGGCGTAAAGTCGTCCTCACCGCCCAAAACCAGCAGCGGCAAATAGTCGCCAGCGGCGCACATGCCCTGAACGATCTCGGCCTTAGCGCGGGCGATGTTCTCGCGGCTGCCCAAAATGCCGATATGAGAGGTGCCGATCTTGCTCACGATGGCAAGGTTGGGATTGGCAGACTGAGACAGGCGCTCGATCTCGTGGAAATGGTTCATGCCCATCTCGAGCACCAGGACCTCGGTATCGGCCGGAGCGGAAAGCACCGTGAGCGGCATGCCGATCAGGTTATTGAAATTGCCCTTGGTGGCCCAGACACGATAGCGCTTGGCGAGCACAGCGGCGAGCACGTCCTTGGTCGTCGTCTTGCCGATGGAACCGGTAATGCCAACGACCAGGCAGCCAAGCTCCAGGCGATACGCATGCGCCAAACGCAGCAGAAACTCCTCGGGATCATCGGTCAGCAAGATGGCACAGCCCTTGTCCTGCGCCAGCGAGACCAGCTCGGCCTCGGGCTCACGCGTCATCACGACGGCGCCGGCACCCGACTGGACGGCACGGGAAGCAAAATCATTGCCGTCGACGTTTTCACCGGGAAAGGCGACGAAAATCGTCCCTTCCTCGACCTGGCGCGAGTCGATAACGCACCCGCGGCATACCCGATCGGCTTCTCCCGTCACGGTTCGGGCCCCTGTTGCGGCCGCGAGGTTGTTGACGGCGATCTCTATCATTGCAGCTCCCCTGTAAACCTAATAATGCTATCGGCGTATTGTATCCCAGCGCCGCGTATGCGTGGTGCAGGGCATGTGAACACCCCTCATATGGGACAACAAACCACGCCCCAAAGATTGTAACCCCCTACTTCGTGTGCGGGATACCCAGCACGTCGAGCGCGTTGGCCATAATGAACTGGAACGGAACCGCAGCGGCATCTGAGCCGCTCGGCGTTCCGTCGAGCGTGATATAGCACAGCACCTTGGGCGATTGTGCCGGTGCAAAGCCCATAAAGGACGACATGTAGTTCTCCTTGAGGTAGCCGCCGTTCTCGTCGGCACGTTCGGCCGTACCGGTCTTACCCGCCACGTCATAGCCGTCAACCGCGCCGCCAACGCCCGTTCCCTCCGACACGACCGTCTGCATGCACGATGTCACCTGGGATGCGGCATCCTCCGAAATCGCGCGCTCGCCTTCGCCCCAGTCCTTCTCGTCACCTTTGCTGGACTTATAGAAGTGCGGGGTCATCATCACGCCGCCGTTGGCGATGCCGCCCACGGCACGTGCGATCTCAATCGGCGAGACAGACAGCGCCTGTCCAAAGCTCATCGAGCCCAGCGTGGCGCCGTCATACTGGTCACGCTCCTTGACGATGCCCAGGCTCTCGCCCGGAAAATCGACACCAGAGCTGTGACCGATGCCCCACTTGTCCACATAGGCGGCAAAGTCGTCGGCACCGATCTTGCGCCCCACCAGGACAAATCCCACGTTGGACGAACGGCGCATCATCTCGCGCACATCCATGGTCATGGCATAGTCGCGCTTGTCGGCATCGGTGACGGTATCGTCGCCCACCTTGATGCTCGCCGGCACCTCAAACGACGTACTCGACCGCACGACACCCAAGTCGAAGCCGGCGCCCGCCACGAGCGTCTTAAAGACCGAGCCGGGCTCGTAGGCGTCGGTGACCAGGCGCAGGTTCATATCCTCGGTCTTGGCGTTTTCCAGATCGGTCTGGTCGTAAGTCGGGTACGAGCAAGCAGCGAGAATTTCACCGGTCGTGGGGTCGGTGACCAAAGCCGAGCCGTTCTTGGCCTTAGTCTTCTCGACAGCCTCTGCCAGGGCATCCTCGGCCGCACGCTGGATATTGACGTCGAGCGTCGTCACGATATCAACGCCGTCGACCGCAGCCACCTTTTTATAGGCACCGCCCGCGATATAGCTGCCGTCCCTCGCGCGTTCGCGTACGAGAGAACCGTTCGTACCGGTCAGAAGCTTGTTGTATTGCTTTTCGAGACCCGTCAAGCCGTCGTTGTCTACATTCACTACACCCAGCACCTGCGATGCCAGATTGCCGTATGGATATACGCGCTTCATGGCCCGCTCAAAAAGCACGCCGGGCAGGTTCTTCTTCTCCAGCGCCGCAGCGTCGTCTTCGTCCACCTGGCGCTTGATATACACCCAGGTTCCATCGGACTCAACGAGCTTGCGGCAGGTCTTTTTATCGATTCCAGTTGCCTTGACCAGCGCCGACACCGTCTTGTCAACATCCTCGACAAGCTGGGGGTTCACGGCGATGTTGCGACATTCGACCGACGACGCCAGCACGTTACCGTTGCGGTCGTAGATGGTGCCACGTTTGGCATAGAGGGTCTGCGCAAGCAGGCGGCGCGCATCGGCACGCTCGCGCAGTTTATCGGCTTCGACAATTTGATAGTCGGCAAGGCGAAAGACGCCCAAGCCCAAGCCAAGCCCAATGAAGCCCATGACGGCTTTGCGGCGAGGCAGAGGCGTGCCCGTGAGCCATTCGGTCGACGAACTCTTGCGCGACCTGGTGTTATGCACTTGAGGGCCGCCCGAGCCGCGAAGTCGCGACGCCGGGTCGTTGCCACGGGACTGCCCGGCGTTGTAAGATTGCCGACCCGTTCCTTGATAACCAGAACGTCCCCGCGACGAGGGACGTCCAGAACCGCGGCCCCCATCGGAACCGCGGCGATAGTCATTTGTCATACTCAGCTACCGTCTTGCTACTGAGCGGTCGCGGTCGCGTTGGCGCCCGCGGCTGCATCCTGCGAAAAGTCAAGTGTAACGCTCTCGCTGGGCTCCACCATGCCATAAGCGCCCGCAAGGTCGCGAATACGCGTGTCGGCGCCATAGACCGAATGCATGACCTCCAGGTCGGAGCTCTCATCGGTCGCCTTTTCGAGCGTGTTGGTAAGCTCGGCGTTGCTGTTGAGCACCTGGGCCGTAACGCCGGCGAGCGCCACGCGGGCGACGCCGATCGTCATGAAGATGGCCGCAATGATGCAAAACGTTTTAAGAACGCTCATGAAAACCGGGCTTACCGCCTGGTTTGCCTGACGGCCCGCGCCCGTGTAGACATCAAAGCGCGGCGTGCGCTGCTCACGGGGAGCAACGGGGGCCTGCGGCGTCTCACGATAGGCGGGCATGGCGTTCATATCATAGGCGAGTGCTGCGCTTGAAGTGTTGTAGCCCATGATATGCCGCCTCCCATCCCGAGTACGTTGGTAGTGTGTTTAAGCTTCGTTTATGGTGCGAGCGGGAGGTCCAATATCGCGCGGTCGTGCCTACAGACGCTGCGCCACGCGGATTTTGGCTGATCTCGCCCGAGGGTTGCGCTCAACCTCATCAGGCTGGGCAACCAAGGGTTTGCGGGTGATGACCTTGAGTATCGGCACGTTGCCGCACACGCACACCGGAATCTCCGGCGGACACGTGCACCCCTGGCTCATCTCCTTAAAGTGGTTCTTTACGATACGGTCCTCGAGCGAGTGATACGAGATGACGCAGATACGTCCGCCCGGGTTGAGCCACCTGGTGGCGGCATCAAGCCCTCGTTCGAGCACATCGAGCTCGTGATTGACCTCGATGCGAATGGCCTGGAAACTTTTCTTGGCCGGGTGTCCGCCATGCCGACGAGCGGCAGCCGGGATACCCGCCTTGATGATCTCGACAAATTGGCCGGTGGTTTCGATCGGTTCTTGCTCGCGGCGGCGCACGATCTCGCGCGCGATCTGCGAGGCGAACTTCTCTTCGCCGTAGACGCGTAGAATCCGGGCGAGGTCGTGTTCGTTATAGGTGTTGATGACCTCAGCTGCGTTTAAGGTGTTATTACCCGGATCCATCCGCATGTCCAATGGGGCGTCCTCGTTATACGAAAAGCCCCTGCCAGGGATATCGAGTTGCGGCGACGAAACGCCCAAATCGAACAGGAAGCCATCGACCCCGGGCACCTCGGCCGAGCAAAGCAGCTCGTCCAAGTCGCCGAAGTTGCCCTTCAGCAGCTGGTGCGGAACGCCGGGAACCTCGCGGTCCAGACGGGCGCCAGCGGCCTCGAGGGCCATGTCGTCCTGGTCGACGCCGAGCAAAAGGCCCGTCTCCCCCACCTGCGCGGCCATCTTTACCGAATGGCCGGCACCGCCAAGGGTGCAATCGCAGACAACGGAGCCGCTCTTTAGCCGCAGCGACTCAAGCACTTCGCCGAGCATGACAGGTTCATGCCGATATTCTTGTGTCAAGATCCCACGCTCCATCCGTTACCCGTGCCTTGCCCTTACGAGAAGAAGAGGTCCAGCAGGGCCTCATCGTCATCGTCCTCATCGGCCGCGGCGCGATCCCAAACCTCAAGGTGGTCGTAGTTGCCCACAACCGTGACCTCGCGGTCGAGGTTCGCCTGCTTACGGAGAGACTCGGAAAGACCGATACGACCGGCGCTGTCCACGTCCATCGACGTGGTGCGCTTGTTGATCGCCCTCATGAGCTTCTGGTCATTAATGTCACGCGGGTTAAAACCCTCGTGGCCCTCACGACCCGCGAAGAGTCCTTCGACCCACTTATCGAAGGCCTCGGCAGAGAACACGTACAGAGCATCGACATCCAGGGCTTTGAACACGCGAACGTGCTCTCCAAGCTCCTCGCGAAGGGGTGCAGGCAGGGACAGACGACCTTTTGCATCGAGATTGCGCTCGTATGCACCAGTCATTCCCATGTGCGCCCTCCCCTCGGTTACTCAGATGGCACGTACGCGGGGAACCACCCCGCCTGTCGACGTCATTAATAATATGGTGAACCGCCCCATTTTTCAACACCTTTCCCCACCCCTTCCCCCACCCC
>NZ_QRHU01000023.1:23960-32561 GCF_003470945.1 Collinsella sp. AM23-17
CCACCCCTTCCCCCACCCCGCCCCACCACTCCACCCACCATATATTGCAAAACACCCCCAATCATATGTTCGAAAACACAATATGTTGTGTTTACAGCAACGGCGGGATGCCACCTGTGGCACCCCGCCTTTCAACCTCAACCTTCAAGTTGACCTTGAGGCGATTTTTGCGTCCCTTTACATGCCGTTCACATCGCCCCCAAACTCCCCCACCCACGGTACACACGGCCCACCGCCGCGTCGGTGTCTAGCGAAAAATGGGACGAGCCCCAGATTGCCCATGCGTGCAAAAGTGCGTCTCGGCAATCTGGGGCCCGTCCCCTTTAGTATTTATAAATATGCAGGTCAGCGAGGTGCTAGCGATGTGCTAGCGGATGCGCCGCCAGATAGACCTCGGTCAGTTGCGTTCGGTCGACATGCGTGTAGACCTGGGTGGTCGAAATATCGGCATGGCCCAAAATCTCCTGCAGCACACGCAGGTCGGCACCGCCCGCGAGCATGTGGGTGGCAAAGGAGTGGCGCAAGGTATGGGGATGGAGCCCCACCAGCCCCACCTGACGCCCATACCGCTCGCATATCGCATGCACGGCCTGGCGCGACAGGCGACGTCCGTTCTTATTTAAAAAGACCGCCGAGGTCTCGGTTCCGTGGGCATGGGCCGCCAAGCGAGAACGCCCCTTAGTTATATAGCGCGTCAGAGCTCGCGCCGCGCTTCCCACCAACGGGGACAGGCGTTCCTTTGAGCCCTTACCGCGAACGAGCACAAAGCCATCGTCGATATGGATATCGCCAACATCGAGCCCCACCAACTCACTCACACGCAAGCCGCATCCGTAGAGCACTTCCAAGATGGCATGGTCGCGCAAGCCCATCTCGCCCTCGGGGAAGTCTTGATCGAGCAGCGCCGAGACATCCTCCACCGATAGATACTCCGGCAAACGCTCAGCCTTTTTAGGCAGGCGCAACGCCGCCGTTGGATTTTGGGCCACAATCCCATCGCGCACCAAAAAGGCATGCAGGCCCTTCACGGCCGCAAGCGCACGCTCCACCGAGGCATCGGAATAGCCCCCATCGCGACGGTCGGCGACAAAGCCCTCCACGACCTGACGAGTCACCTCATCAAAAGACATGATGCCCGCCCGCTCCAGATACGCGCAGTACGTCGTCAGGTCACGACGATAGGCCGCAATCGTGTTGCGCGCCAAACCCCGCTCGACCGCGAGGTAATCGAGATACTCCCCCGCCGCCACGGCGAGCGACGAGGGAGTAGCTTCGGTATGCTCTTTGTTCGCCGGCACCCTTAGTCCGTAGCGAGGTTCATGGGCGTCACCTGCAGGCGATCGACGCCCTCGTGCTGACCGATCGAGGCACGCACGAACTCTCGGAACAGCGGCTGCGGGTTGGTCGGACGGCTCTTGAACTCGGGGTGAGCCTGGGTTGCCACATACCAAGGATGCACGTCGCGCGGCAGCTCGACCATCTCGACCAGGCGCTCGTCGGGCGACAGACCCGAGATAACCAAACCGGCGTCCTCAAGCTGGTCGCGGAAGGCGTTGTTGAACTCAAAGCGGTGACGGTGACGCTCGTAGACGAGCTCCTCGCCATATGCCTCGCGAGCAAGGGTATCGGCGGCGAGCTTGCACGGATAGGCGCCCAGGCGCATGGTGCCGCCCTTCTCGGTCACGTCCTCCTGCGAGCTCATCAGATCGATGACGCTAAATGGGCCGTCCGGATCGAACTCGGAGGAGCTGGCGCCGGCAAGGCCGACGACGTTGCGGGCGAACTCGCACACGGCCACCTGCATACCCAGGCAAATGCCCAGATACGGAATCTTGTGCTCACGGGCAAACTCGGCCGCGAGGATCTTGCCCTCCAGGGCGCGCTTGCCAAAGCCGCCGGGGACCAGGATGCCCGAGGCGTCGCCCAGAACCTCGGAGACATTCTGCTCGTCGAGGCTCTCGCCGTCGACCAGCTGGACGTCCACATGGCGATCGTAGAAGACGCCCGCATGGTGCAGGGCCTCGATAACCGACAGGTACGCATCGGGCAGCTGCGTGTACTTGCCCACGACGGCGATCTTCACCTTGTCGGCGTGATGGTTGGCGTGATTCTGTTTGCGCAGGAACTCATTCCACTCGCTCATGTCGCGCTCACGCGGGTCCAGACCCAGGCGCTCGCAAATGCGCAGGTCAAAGTCCTGCTCGGCAAGCAGCTGCGGAACATCGTAAATGCTCGCGCAGTCCTCGTTGGTAAAGACGCAATCGGTGTCGACGTCGCAGAAGCTTGCGATCTTCCCGCGGATAGCGTCATCGATATGGTGGTCGGAGCGCAACACGATAATATCGGGCTGGATGCCAAAGCTGCGGAGCTCCTTGACGGAATGCTGCGTGGGCTTGGTCTTGACCTCGTGGGCGGCGGCGATATAGGGAACGAGCGACACGTGGATGTAGCAGACGTTCTCGGGGCCGGCCTCCTTGCGGTACTGACGAATGGCCTCGACAAACGGTTGGGACTCGATGTCGCCGATCGTGCCGCCCAGCTCGGTGATGACTACATCGGAGCCGGTCTGCTCCTCGATGCGGCGGAACTTATCCTTAATGGCATTGGTGACGTGAGGAATCACCTGCACGGTACCGCCCAAAAAGTCGCCGCGACGCTCGCGGGCGATGAGGCTTTTGTAGATGGCACCGGTCGTAAAGTTGGAATCGCGGGTCAGGTTCTCATCAATAAAGCGCTCGTAATGACCCAGGTCCAGGTCGGACTCGTAACCATCCTCGGTTACAAAGACCTCACCATGCTGGAACGGGCTCATGGTACCGGGGTCGACGTTCAGATACGGGTCGGCCTTCTGCATCGTTACTTTGTAGCCACGCGACTTGAGCAGACGGCCCAGCGAGGCCGCGGTGATACCCTTGCCCAGGGACGAAACCACGCCACCGGTTACGAACACATGCTTGGTCATATTGAGTTACCTGCGCTTCCCGTAGAAGTTGTTTATCCACATCTTACGGGTCTTCATTGTAATACTCGCGCCGCGGACCGTCCGCAATTTTTCTCGCGTGCGATTGCATTTCTCAATCTTGAAACAAAACGCCGCCCGGTTTCCCAGGCGGCGTCACTATGGCAAGGGTTACATGCTGCTATCGATCAGCAACCTCGTCCTCAAGCATTTCTTGAACGAGCATGCCGGTACGGACGCCCTCAAGATACCACTCACCACGTTCGGTGAGGCAAATGCCATTTGCAAGCTGACCGCCGTCGTCGCTATAACGCGAGACGACATCAATCATACCTTCGGAATCCAAGCGATCGATTGCGGCGCGGGCACGATACGGCGAAACCCCCACGCGCTCGGCAAGCGTTTTGCGCGAGAAACCATACGGCCCGCCATTGTCTTCGGTTTGCTGGTCGATCTCCATCAACACCAGCACCTCGACACGCTTCATATCGTTGACACTCGCACGACCCTTGCCCGCCATAGCAGCCTCCTCAAACCGAGCACGAGCATCTAACGCGCCGTGCGCGACCGACACACCTCACGATGGCAGGTAATATCCATCATGCGGCATCCCGCTAAGGATGAAACAGTTACGGTTATTGTATACCGCTCAAATTGTTTCTAGGCAGGTAAACAGCTATTTTTCGCCGAAATAGACGCTTTATTGATCAAAAAGCCGTACCGGGCGCTAACCCGATACGGCCAAAATGCAATGCAATTACCGCGGTGCTTCAAACTTAGCGATGGAAGAAACCGCGGCGCTCAAACTTGGGCTCGCAGCACACGTTGATGCCCAACTTGCGCAGTACCGTCTCGTCCGTCGGCGAGATAATCACGCTAAAGAAGGCATCGCAACCGCGCAGCTGCTCCAGGCCCGAAAGGACGCGAGCGGCCGTCTCACTCGTGGCCGAGGTGATCGACAGCGCCATAAGCGTCTCGTCGGTGTGGAGGCGCGGGTTTTTGCTGCCCAGGAAATGCGTCTTGAGCTTGCTGATGGGCTCGATCGCCTCATCGCTAATGACCTCGAGCTCAAGGTCGACGCCCGAGACATGCTTGAGGGCGTTCATAATGAGCGAACTTGCGGCGCCCAGGCGCGTGGAGGTCTTACCGGTCACCACGGAGCCATCGGGCATGACCATGGCACCCACGGGACCACCCGTCAGCTGCTCCCTGGTGAGGGCCGCCGAGCGCGCCGGTGAGTAGTTCTTATCGATGCCGGCTTTCTTCATAATAATCTTGAGACGGTCGACTTGCTCATCGCCCACGCCGGTACGGCGCACATTTTCGACCGCGGTAAAGTAGCGGCGGACGATCTCCATCTTGGAAGCGTCGCGGCAGGCATCGTCATCGGTGATGGCAAAACCGACCATATTGACGCCCATGTCCGTAGGGCTCTGGTAGGGGCTCTTGCCCAGGATCTTTTCCATCAGGGCACGGACTACCGGGAAGGCCTCGACGTCGCGGTTGTAGTTGACCGTGGTCTTGTTGTAGGCCTCCAGGTGGAAGGAGTCGATGATGTTGGCGTCATCGAGGTCTGCCGTGGCGGCCTCGTAGGCAATATTGACCGGATGCGTAAGGGGCAGATTCCAAACCGGGAAGGTCTCGAATTTGGCATAGCCGGCGGCCGTGCCATGCTTGTGCTCGTGATAGAGCTGAGACAGGCAAGTGGCGAGCTTGCCCGAGCCAGGGCCGGGCGCCGTCACGACAACGAGCGGTCGGGTGGTCTCGACAAACTCGTTCTTGCCATAGCCGTCGTCGGACACGATCAGATCGACATCGTGCGGATACCCCTCGATGGGATAGTGCAGCTTGGCGGGAATACCGAGCGCGTTCAGGCGGTTGCGGAACACATCGGCAGCGGGCTGTCCAGCGTACTGGGTGATGACCACGGCCGCGACAGCAAAGCCGTTGCCGCGGAACAGGTCAACCAGGCGCAGCACATCCTCGTCATAGGTAATGCCAAGGTCACCACGAGCCTTGTTTTTCTCGATGTGGTTCGCGTTGATCGCGATGATAACCTCGACATCGTCGGCGATGCTTTTGAGCATGCGGAACTTGCTGTCCGGCTCAAAACCCGGTAGCACGCGGCTGGCATGATAGTCATCGAACAGCTTGCCGCCAAACTCCAAATACAGCTTGCCGCCAAACTGCGAGATGCGCTCCTTAATGTGAGCAGCCTGCAGCTCGATATACTTCGCGTTGTCGAAACCCTGGCGCATATATGGCTCCCGTCCCGTTTCGTAAATTAAGTTCCTACGCGATTATAACGGAGCCTGCCCTCCCCGATGCCCAGGCCATCAACAGGCACCAACCAAACACGCCATCGATAAGTTGCGGTGAAATAGCTCCTGTTTAACCCCTCAAGACGGCCAAACGGGAACTATTCCACCGCAACTTCCCCTTTTGGCGCAAAGTAACCTGACCCCTTTGCACCAACAGCAGAAACGTCGCGGGCAGAGAACGGACAGCGAACAGACACCAGAGCGAGCAAGCCGCCCCCTGCGCCAACAATGGCAGCGCCGCAGGTTGAGCATAAGTCAGCGAAAGCCCACCAGAGCGAGCAAGGTGACGTGAAAGAGGAGGGCATAGGCCTTTTGGCCATGCCCGACGATTGAACGTCAGATTGCCGCTCTGGCGGGCTTGCAGCGTCGAGTGGTTCCGGCGTTTGGTAAAACGCCGGAACACAAGAGCGCCCCCTCCCGCGCACGGAACGGGAGGGGGCCAAAGGTAGGAGTCTACCGGTGGGGTTACCCCACCGGACAGACGATGACCAGGTGATCCGTTATAGGATCGTCATGGTTTCCGTGGGGTACCCAGGGGGTACTTAGATCATCACGCAAGCGATGGTCAGGATGATGGCGCAGACGACGGAGAGAGCGACGATGAGCTTAAGAGCAAACTTGAGCCAGGTCGTCCACTCGATCTTAGCCAGAGCGAGACCGCCCATGATGGCACCAGAGGTCGGGGTGAACAGATTCACGACGCCGATGGCGGCGGAGAAGATCATGACCATGACCTCGGGCGAGAAGCCGAGCTTAACAGCCAGCGGTCCCATGATGGGCATGGAGACAGTAGCCATACCGGAGGTCGAGGGGATCAGGAAGGACAGGCCAAAGTAGACCAGGAAGCTCATGGGAGCGAAGATCACGCCGGACAGGCCAGCCAGAGCATTGGCGGCAGCGTCGAGGACGTAGACGTCGAGGCCGGTGCTAGCCATGAGGACGGAGATGCCACGGGCAAGAGCGATGACGAGGACAACGGACATCATGTCGGCAGCGCCGGTGATGAAGGTGTTGACGATCTGCTTCTCGGAGAGGCCACCGATGATACCGATCAGGACAGCCATGAGGAAGAACCAGGTGGAAGCCTCGTCAAAGTACCACTGGCCAATGGGCAGGCCGGTGATCAGGGCAGACCAGCCCTGAACGATGGCGTTACCGTCGGCGTCATAGACAGCGCCAGCATCGAAGAAGTTGGCGACGCCCTCGTTGAGGTCGGCCAGCGGGATGAAGCCGACGATCATGACGACGAAGGTGAAGGCAAAGGCGATCAGAACACCCTTCTGACGACCGGTGAGCTTGACCTCTTTGTGAACCTCGGAAGCAGCCTTGCCGTGAGCCTCTTCGGCGTCCTTGAGCTCCTGCATCGAAAGGATGGTGGAACCCTTGTCAGCCTTGACCTTCTTGGCATAGCTCATGACGAAGAGGATGGACATAACAGTGGTAACAATCCACAGGACGGCACCGAGGCCGATGATGATGGACTGGTTGACCTCAATGCCAACGCCGGTCAGAGCGTCGACGGCAGCACCGACGGCGAACGGGTTAACCGTGGAGCCGAGGCAGCCGCAGCCAGCGCCGAGCAGGACGGTGGCAGCGCCGACCATAGGGTCGAAGCCAGCAGCCATCATGGTGGCGGCGAGCAGGGCGTAGAAGGGAACGGTCTCCTCGCACATACCATAGGTGGTACCACCGAGGGAGAAGATGAACATTAGCACGGGAATGAGCATGATCTCATTGCCCTTAAGCTTCTGCACCAGAACGGCAATGCCGTTGTCCAGGGCGCCGGTCTCGGTCATCATGCCGAGGAAGCCACCGAGGATCATAACGAAGAGGCAGACGGGCAGAGCGTCAGCGAAGCCCTTGACCGGGGCGGTGCAGAAATCGCTCAGGCGGGCAGCGGTAACCGCGCCACCGGACGTACCGGAGACGATAACGGTAACAACCGCGACGATTGCCAGCAGAGCAAGAAGAATGGTGAACGATGAAGGCATACCGCGCTTTTTCTTAGCGGTCTCAGTCATAGTTCTCATCCCCCCTTCATAAATCATTTACTGATCTCGCCCGAAGCGGCTCTTCCGTGCCGTGCATGTCGCTCGGTGCGAGATTTTTACCAGACAAAAGCGCTCGGGGTGCGCAGGAATGCACCCCGAGCGAGATGCTAGATGCTCTTACTTGAGCGTGGCGTACATGACAGCCTTGATGGTGTGCATGCGGTTCTCGGCCTCGTCGAAGACCTTGGAAGCGGGGCTCTCGAAGACCTCGTCGGTGACCTCCTGCTCGGTGATGCCGAACTGCTCGCACTTCTCGGCGCCAATGGTGGTGTTGGTGTCGTGGAAGCTGGGCAGGCAGTGCAGGAAGATGGCACCCGGGTTGGCCATAGCCATGACCTCGGAGGTGACACGATACGGGGTGAGCTGAGCGATGCGCTCGGCCCAGACCTCGTCAGGCTCGCCCATGGAGACCCACACGTCGGTGTAGATAACGTCGGCACCGGTGACGCCGTCCTTGACGTCGGTGGTCAGCTTGATGGTGCAGCCGTTGGCCTCAGCGATGGGCTTGCAGGCCTCGATGACGTCGTCAGCGGGCATGCACTCCTCGGGGCCGCAGGCCACGAAGTTCATGCCGAGCTTGGAGCAGACGACCATGAGGGAGCGAGCGACGTTGTTCTTGCAGTCGCCCATGAAGACGAGGGTCTTGCCCTTGATGTCGTAGTTGAAGTTCTCCTGGACGGTCAGGATGTCGGCGAGCATCTGAGTGGGGTGCCACTCGGTGGTCAGACCGTTCCAGACGGGCACGCCGGACTTAGCGGCAAGCTCCTCGACGTCGTCCTGGGCAAAGCCACGGAACTCGATGCCGTCATACATGCGGCCGAGAACGCGGGCGGTGTCCTCGATGGACTCCTTCTTGCCCATCTGCGACGAACCCGGATCGAGGTAGGTGACGCCCATGCCCAAATCCATGCCGCCGACCTCGAAGGCGCAGCGGGTACGGGTGGAAGTCTTCTGGAAGAGCAGGACGATGTTCTTGCCCTCGAGATAGCGGTGCGGAACGCCAGCGCGCTTCATGTCCTTGAAGTTCTTGGAGAGCTTGAGCAGGTACTCGATCTCCTCGGTGGTGAGGTCGAGGAGCTTGAGGAAGCTACGGCCGGAGAGGTTAACACCCATGGTTCGAATCCTTTCGAAGAAATGAATTACGCAAATACTAGTGGTGCCCGTTTGACGGGCGAAACCGGTGCGGTTGTAGGGAGACCGCACCGGAAACGGAAAGACTTAGAGGTCCTCGCGCCAGAAGGGCATGCTCATGCAGCGCGGGCCGCCACGG
>NZ_QRHU01000024.1:0-31875 GCF_003470945.1 Collinsella sp. AM23-17
AGGGGACCGCCGTGAGGTTAGCGAGGCGCCCGGCAGCGCGCTCCTCGTCCACGGCGAGCCCGCAGACGATGGCGGACATGAGCGGCATGAGGGCGCCGAGGAACTGGGCGTAGGCGTCCGCGCCCTGCGCCGGGTCCCATCGGGTTACGGAGAAGTACTCGCCGCAGGCAAGACCGGCTGCCAGGCCGCAGGCGAGGTGCACCGCCGAGAGCGGGGAGCGCGCCAGGCGCAGGGCCTCGGAGAGCAGGGCCCGCGGGAGAGTCATGCGCGGCGTCGGGTCGGAGAGTCGTGTCATGGCCATCACCTCTCCTCGGAGCGCGCGAACCAGGCCGCGCTCGCCGCCGTGAGCGCGGCGAACGCGAGCGCGCAGACCGCAAGGCCCGCCAGCGTGAGCATGCCGTCCGCCGTGAGCGCCCCGCCGAGCGCCATGTCCGCCGCGAGTGGCTCGCCGCTCGGCAGCACGGGGATGAAGCTCGTGGGGATGACCATGCTCGCCGACGGCGGAAAGAGCTGCGGCAGCGGCATCAGCGACCAGGCGAACCCACCCACGAGCTGCGCGGCGAGCGGGCAGAAGATGCCCGCGAGCATGCCGAGCCGCGCCGTGAGGAGGAGCCCCGCGGGGATCATCCACGCCGCGGTCACCGTGTTAACGAGCGCGCAGAGGAGCATCGTGAGCGTGCCCGCGGCCGTGAGGCCCTGCGAGGAGAACGCCGATCCCGCGAGGTAGATGCCGAAGACCACGAGGTTCGAGAGCGTGCAGAGCGCGAGGCACCAGAGCGCCTTGGCCCACCAGGCGCGCCCGAGCGGGAAGCCCAGGCCCAGAAGCCCCCGCATCCGCGTGCGAGCGTCCGCCCGCGCGACGCACGCCACCACGAGCGAGAGACACACGGGCAGGAAGAGCGCGTACCAGTAGTTCCACGCGCTGAAGATCTGCACGCCCCGGTAGGGCATCGCGCCGAGCAGCGGCATCGGCAGCGCCATGAGCACGGCCAGGCGGACCGGTGCCGCGTGGCGCGACTTCAGGGCCTCGGCGCGCAGGGCCGCGAGCAGGCCGCCTTTCTCGCCCGTCATGCCGCCACCTCCCCGCGCGCTCGTCGCCCTTCCCGGCAGAAGCTCATGAAGAGTTCCTCGAGGTCCTGCCCGGGACGAAGCGTATCCTCGTAGGCGAGGCGCCCCCCGCAGATGATGCCGATGGTGTCCGCCATCTGCTGCACCTCGGAGAGGATGTGGCTCGAGACGATCACCGTCGTACCCGCCGACGCGAAGCCGCGGATCTGGTCGCGCAGCTCCTCGATGCCGATGGGGTCGAGGCCGTTGGTGGGCTCGTCGAGCACGAGCAGGCGTGGCCGGGCGATCAGCGCCAGCGCGAGCCCCAGGCGCTGCCGCATGCCCATCGAGAAGCGCCCGGTGCGCTTCTTCCCGGTGTCCGCGAGGTCCACGGCGGCGAGCACCTCATCTATGCGGCTCTCGGGAAGGCCCAGCAGCGTGGTGCGCACGCGCAGGTTCTCGCGCGCGGTGAGGTTGGGGTAGAGCGGCGCCTCCTCGATGAGGCTGCCGATTGCGTAGAGGTCCTCGCGGCGCCAGGCGTGCCCGGCAAAGAGGATCTCCCCGGCCGTCGGCCGCAGCATCCCGCAGATCATCTTGAGCGTTGTCGACTTGCCGGCGCCGTTGGGACCGAGCAGCCCGTACACCTCGCCCTCGCGGATATGAAGGCTCACGTCGGCCACGGCGTCCTGCGCCTGGTCGCCGCGGCCGAAGCGCTTGGTGAGCCCGCGCGTCTCGAGCATGTAACCCATGGGTTTATCCTTTCTCTTCCGGGAGCGCGGGCCGAGTCACCGTGCCCGCGCGCCTTACCTTTCGGGTTCACCATCCATGGTGGGGCGCGTTTCTAACGAAGCCATAACGGCCGTTGGGTTCTTTTGGCGCCAACCCTTCTCGACCCGCACATCATGATTAATTTGCTTAAGGCAACAACTTTCCCGATCGATGTAATCACCGAATCAAAACGTGTACATCACCCTCCAAAACCGACATTTTTCGGCATGTTTGGAGGCCGATGTACACGAATGTGAAATCCACCGCCGCCCAAAAGCGCCTTCCTCATGTCTGGACTCTCTATGCTTACGCTGGATAGACATCGCCGGAACGGGTATAGTATCGGAAGTTTTGTCGTTAACCAGCGGGGGAGTCCTGTGGGCATCAAAAAGAAGATCAAAAAGGAGCTTATCGGCACTTCCGATTACCCGTCGAATAAGATCTTTACGATCTCCAATTTCATCACCGTTACGCGCCTGATCCTCACCCTGGTATTTCTGTACCTGTTTGTGACGGATAACAACCGCGTCATCGCCATCGTTATCTACGCCGTTGCCGCCTCCACCGACTGGATGGACGGTCAGATCGCCCGCATGACCAAGACGGTCTCGTGGCTCGGCAAGGTCATGGATCCCATCTGCGACCGTGCGCTGCTGTTCACCGGCGTACTTGGGCTGGTGGTTCGCGGAGAGCTGCCAATCTGGGTCTGCGTGCTCATTATTGGCCGCGACATCTATCTGGGCATCGGCACGCTTATCGTGCGTCATTATCACCGTCGCCCCATCGATGTCGTCTTTCCTGGAAAGATTGCCACTGCACTGCTCATGACCGGCTTCTCGCTCATGCTGCTCGGGTTCCCCGTTATTGACGGCCTGCATCTTTTACCTTCAACCCTTACGGCCTTCCCGGGCCTCAACGGAAGCTCGGTGCCCCTCGGCATCTTCTTTGTGTACGGCGGCGTGATCTTCTCCATGCTCACGGCTGTCATCTATTCCATTAAGGGCGGAGTGGCCATTAAACAGGCTCTCGCGCATCCCGAGGACGAGGACATCGACTTTCTGAACCCTGAAATCGAAGACTGATTCGTTGGGGTATGATTACGTACGGTTCATTATTTGCGGCACGTCCGCGATAAGTTAGGGGTTGTCATGGACAACATGGTTAACAATATGCCTCAGAATGATAAGACTGCTGACGCTACCTGCGTATTCCGCGTGCCTTCAAGCGACGTCACCGTTCCCGACCTCATGGCCAACGTGCGCATCACCGCCCCCGTTCTGTCCATCGTCAAGGGTCCGCAGACTGGTGCCGCTTTTGAGCTCGAGGACGACGTGACCACCATCGGCCGCGATCCCGCGAACGGCATCTTCCTCAACGACATGACCGTATCGCGCAGCCACGCGCGCATTATTCGCGAGGGCCTCGGCGCTCGCATCGAGGACTTGGGATCGCTCAATGGCACCTGGGTCGACGGTGCCATCGTCAATGCAGCCCCGCTGCACGACGGTTCTTCCGTTCAGATCGGTACGTTTACGCTCATCTACCACGAGAGCACGCCGGAGCGCATCGAAACCGGTGAGTAGGGCATGGCCGAACGCAACTATCTGAGTATCGGCCAAGTCGTCAACCTACTTCGAGGCGCATACCCCGATCTTTCGAACTCAAAAATAAGATTTCTAGAGGATGAGGGGCTCATTACCCCTCATCGTACGCCTAAGGGATACCGTCAGTACTCCAAGGAGGACGTTGATCGCCTGGAGGTTATTCTGCACTTGCAGAAGACTCGCTACATGCCGCTCAACGTGATTAAGCAGCGCTTGGAAAACGCCACGGACCTGTCAACGCTCGCCTACGAGGTGGGCTTGCTATCCGATGTTCCGCTTAAGACGGAGCCCAAGGAGACCAAACAAAAGCTGCATCCCATTGAGACCATTCCCGATATGTTGGGCGTCGAGATTTCATTTATCCGCTCGCTCGCCGAGAACGACCTCATTCGCATCATCAAGAGTCCGCAGAATCGCGAGCTTGTCGATGGCCGCGATTTTCCGATCATCCGCTACTGCTCCGAGCTGTCACGCTTCCATATCGAGCCGCGCAACCTGCGTCAGTACGTGTCTTCCGCCAACCGCGAGTCCTCGATGTTTGAGCAGGTGCTCGTGAGCATGCTCGGCATGGATACCTCCGATGACGAGCGCGATGCCAAGCTCGAGCGTGCGTTTAAGAAGCTTCACGACCTGACCGAAGGTGTGCACACTGCGCTGCTCAAGAACCGCGTTTTTGAGTCGCTCAACGCCGTGGTCGAGGACGCCGACATCGATGCACTCGATGAGGAAATCACTCGCTCCGAGTCCACCAAGGCCAAAAACGAAGAGACAGCCGCTCCGGCTTCGCACGAGGATTCTCTCGTAAAACCGCTCAAGGTCGTCGCCCCTTCGCAATCCGGCACCGCCACCGCGGGCAAATAACCGCTGCCGAAGTTTCGTCAACCCATTGAAAGGTCATGTAATGTACGACTTCGAATCTCAAATCGTCGACATCCCCGACTATCCCGAGCCCGGAGTCATCTTTAAAGACATCACGCCGCTCTTCGGCAATCCCGAGGCGCTCAAAGCCATGACCGATGCCCTCGCCGAGCACTTTGCCGGCATGGGAATCACCAAGGTCGTGGGTCCCGAGGCTCGCGGCTTTATGGTTGGTGTACCGGTGGCCGTAGCCCTTGGCGCCGGCTTTGTTCCCGCACGTAAACCGGGCAAGCTGCCGCGCGAGACCGTAAGCCAGAGCTACGAGCTCGAGTACGGCACCGATTCAATTGAGATCCATGCCGACGCTATCAGCTCTAAAGATACCGTGTTGATTCTGGACGACTTGGTCGCGACGGGCGGAACCGTCGAGGCAACAGGTAAACTGGTGCGAGATATGGGCGCAAAGCTTGTCGGTTACGGTTGTATCCTTGAGCTTGCGTTTCTCAACCCGCGCGAGAAGCTCACGCCGTCTAATGACGATGTGGAGCTCTTTAGCCTGGTGACGGTGGACTAGCCGTTACCCTTAGTTACTGGAAAGGAAGCTACATGCGCACAGCAAACACGCACAAAAACATGGCACGCTGCGCTGCTACGGCAACCCTCGCTTGTGTTTTGGGCTTGGGCCTCGCGGCTCCTGCCTACGCCGATACCGCATCCGACCTTGCCGCTGCCCGTACCAAGCTCGAGCAGATCGGCACGCAAACCCAGCAAATTCACGATGAACTCTCCGCACAGACGCAGGAGCTTGATCAGACTGCAGGCGAGATCACGCAAAAGCAGCAGGAGATCGCCGAAGGCCAGGCCAAGCTCTCGACCTATGTCGCCGGCGAGTACAAAACTGGCGGTCTGAGCCTGCTTCAGGTTTTGACGGGCGTCGATGACCTGAGCGATATGCTCAACCGTCTCTTCTACTACGGCAAGGTGTCCGACAAGCAGGCCCAAACCATTCAGGAGGTCAAGGACCTTAAGCAGCAGCTCACCGATAAGCAGGCCGAGCAGGAGAAGAACGTCGCCGCGACGCAAAAGAAGGTCGACGAGCTCAATGCCCAGCAGGCTGAGGCCCAGAGCGTCGTGAACTCCCTGGATTCACAGCTGCAGGCCGAGCTTGCTGCCGAGGCCGAGGCCAACGCCGCGCTGCAGGCTGGTATAAACGCCAGCACCGCCGAAAAGGCCACGGTGAGTAACGACACCGCCGGTACGACCGAGAACACCAACAAGGGTGGCGGTACGACCAACGACGGCGGAAACACGCCCGCGCCCGCTCCGCAGCCCCCGACGCCCGCTCCGGCTCCGGCTCCGACGCCTTCCGCACCGAGCCAGTCCGTTGACGGCGGTTCCGTTGTTTCGCGTGCCTATAGCAAACTCGGATACGCTTACTCTTGGGGTGGCATTGGGCCGAACAGCTTTGACTGCTCCGGTTTTGTAAGCTATTGCCTCACGGGACGCTACTGCCGTCTGGGCACCACGGTCGACTTCATGGGTTGGACCCGTGTGTCCGATCCGCAACCCGGCGATGTTGTGGTTAACTCCTACCATACCGGCATCTATATCGGTAATGGTCAGATGATCCATGCTTCTGACTACAAAACGGGCGTCATCATCAGTTCCGTCGCAGCCGGTATGAACAACAATTATATTTTCGTTCGCTACTAAGTGGTTTAGCTCAGCAAACAAAGATGGACCTCGTATCCTTGGGAAGCGAGGTCCATTTTTTATCTCGAGCGCCCGTTTTGCATGTAAGCAACAATCTAGTTTTGAATACTAGATATGCGCAGCATCTGTCCAAAAGATAGCTATAATTGTTGAGGAACAACTAGAAAGGACCCTCAATGAGCTGGGCACTTATCTCAGATTCGAGCTGCAATCTTCGCGATTGGCAACCGACTGCACCCCGTACCACCTTTGCATTCGCACCCCTCAAAATCCGAGTAGGGGAGCGTGAATTGGTCGACGACCTCTCGCTCGATGTTCACGAGCTTAATATTGCCATTCAGTCGGAAGCCAGCGCATCATCGAGCGCCTGCCCAAGCGTGGGGGAGTGGGTTGAGCTCTTTAAGCTCGCCGACAAGACGATCTGCATGCCAATCTCGGAGGGTGTCTCTGGAAGCTATAACGCTGCCGCTACGGCACGCGATATGGTACTTGCCGAGGAGCCCAATCGTCAGATTCACCTGGTCAATTCGCGGGCAGCAGGCGGCAAGATGGATCTGATCTTCTTACTGTTTGATCGTTACCTTGCAAGAAACCCGGACGTTTCCTTTGAGGACGCCTGTGCTTACTTCGATAGCCTCGAGCAAAACAGCAAGATCCTCTTTAGCCTGTGTAATTACGAGAACCTTGCGAAGGCCGGACGTATCCCCAAGGCAGCCGGCGTCATTGCCAACAAGCTCAATATCCGCATTTTGGGAACGGCGAGCGAGGAAGGCGAGATTAAACTCGTCGGCCACACGCGTGGCGAGAAAAAGATGCTCGCCAAGATTGTCGACACCATGGAGGCAGAGGGCTTTACAGGTGGCGAGGTCGTTATCGACCATGTTGAGAATGAGGCGGGTGCCCAGGCGCTTGCCGACCGCATTGTCGAGCACTGGCCCGGCTCCAAGACGATTATCATGCCCTGCAACGGTCTGGATTCATACTATGCCGAGATGCACGGGCTCATTATCGGCTACGGCATGGGCGTGGCTTCGGGCCAATAACGTCCAACCAAGCAAAAATACGGGCGGGACAAAGTGACAGATGACCCTTTGCTCCGCCCGTTTTATACGTCGGCTAGCTATTAAACCCATTAAACTTTAGATAGCTCATCAGGTACGCCTTCGAAACGAAGGATGAAACCGCACTGCGCACAAGCAGCGACTCACGCGTTACCTGATGCGCCGTATCGGGAACCGGCGTCTGCTCGACGGAAAACGCCGAACGAATCGATGCCTCGAGCTGATCGACCACATAATCGAAGGCCGTCGGGGCATCGTAGCTCAAACGCTGAATGTTAAAGAGTGCCTGCACCGCAGCAATAGGTAACACCTGCTTAAAGAGGCAGATAGCGATCAGGCGGGCAATCTGCTCGCGGCCATATTGCTTTTTGACCGGAGCAGGCACCAGGCCGACCTTCACGTAGTTATTGATCATCGATGGCGTAATGACAGGGTGCTCAACGCAAATGAACAGCGGCTCCATCCACAGCGCAACATACTCAATGACCTGGTCGCGGTAGAGCGTCACATTGGGCAACTGGTTATAGCGCGGCAGACTCAACGTATTGAGTTTACGCACGATATCGGACTGAATGAATGCATCGGGTAGCACCGTGGGCTGAATATCCTCGGGCTTAATGCTGACCGACGAATCGGACATCGGAATAACGTATTTAGCGTGGTTCATAAAGGTCCTCCGTTCATTTTCTATATTGTATTCTAGGTTATCTAGTTTTGCATACCACATAGCCGGCAAGTAAAAGTGGTTGGACAACACATTGATGCATCGTCCAACCACTTTGTTTAAAGATAGCAACCTTACATAAGATATATTATCGTACTTATCCACGGAGAAACGCGTATGCGCTCGTTGCCGCTATGGCTCCGTCCGAAACAGCGGTCACAACCTGGCGTAAACGTTTGGAACGGATATCGCCAGCGGCAAATAGACCTGGCGTGCGGGTCGCCATGGATTCATCAGTCAGAATGCCGCCATCAGGCGCCAGATCGACTAGATGCTCAACAAGCTCGGTATGGGGCTGCGTTCCGGTAAAAACAAAGATGCCAAACGAGCCGGGCTCAAATGACTCGGTATGAGTCTCGCCGGATGCATTGTCCTTAAAGGTAATCGTCGTTGGCATGGCTTCGCCCGATAGCTCCACAATACTAGTTTGGTACCTAACTGTAATATTGTCCTTTGCGAGTACTTTCTGAACAACACCATCGGGCGCACGGAACTGGTCGCGGCGCAGCACGATGGTCACACTGTTGGCAATGTCGGACAGGAACAGAGCCTCTTCGCATGCCGAATTGCCACCACCGATTACAAAAACCTGCTTGCCGCGGAAAAACATGCCGTCACATGTTGCGCAATATGAAACGCCACGACCGCGATACGTATCCTCGCCTGCGAAACCTGCCGGACGCGGCGTGGCACCCATGCACGCAATGACGCTCTTGGCCGCCGTGTCACCCATATCATGATGGATGGTAAATTGAGCCACATCGGCATCGTAATCGACGCCTGTCACCATACTCCATTCAATCTGAGCTCCCAGGCCTTCTGCATGCTGTTGGAATCGCTCGCCAAGCTCAGCGCCGCTCAAGAGCGGAATGCCCGGATAGTTCTCGATCTCATTGGTTGTGGCGATCTGCCCTCCCGACATGCCCTGCTCAATCACGGTCGTCGTCAGGTTGGCACGCGCAGCGTAAATGGCGGCAGCATAGCCCGCGGGGCCGCCGCCGATAATCGCAACATCGATCGGCTGATCGGTAGTCATGGAACATCCTCTCGTCGAAACATTGACGTTCTTTGCGCTCATACCCAAATTTACGTGAACATGACACTCATGCACTACAATGATAAATCCGTGTTACAACGTCGAAGGGGAGTTATCGATGGATCAAACGCAGACGAGCGACGACGCTCCCCTGCTCACGCACAGCACTCCCCAATCGGAGCAAACAGCGCTCTTGGCTCAGCAAAAATCTCTCGTGACCATCGTGCACGCCTCGGTCGGCTCAGGCCATAAGGCCGCCGCAAATGCGATTGCGCAGGCCTTCGACCTCATCCGCGGCACCAATGGCATCCCCGAGGATGTTGAGATTGAAGTGCTCGATATCCTTGATTTTGGACGTATTAAATTCGACGGTAATAAGACCGCGGCTTCTTTTACGGGAGCCACGCGCCCCATTTACGACCTGACCTGGAGATATACACTTACGGGACATCTTCTCTGGGGTGGCGGCACGGCATGGTCGCGAATCATGTTCCCCGCCTTCAACGAATATATTCGTAGCCGCAGGCCCATAGCCGTGGTCGCAACGCACATCACAGCAGCCAATGTTGCCGTGGGTGCCCGCATAATTACGGGTATCGATTATCCAGTCATCTGCGTACCGACCGACTACGAAGTCGAGGGCTGGTGGCCCCACAAGGACACCGATCTATTCTGTGTTGCCAACGAATTTATGTCCGAAACGCTGCGTCCGCGCAAGGTGCCCGAGGCAAAGATTCGCATTACCGGCATTCCTATTCGCGCCGGATTCGACACGGATTACGATCGCGAGGAAGAGCTAGCCAAGTTCAACCTCCCCACCGACAAGACCGTCGTGCTGGTTATGGCCGGCGCCAGTTTACCTCAACCGTACGTCCGCTTTCGCGCGGCGATGGACCAGACCCTCCCCTTCCTGCGCAGTTTCGAGGACATGCACTTTGTCTTTTTGCCGGGCAAAGACGTGGAGTATGCCACCCGGCTGAAGACGCTCTTCGATGCCATGAAGCTCGAGAACGTCACGGTGTTGGACTATGTCGACGACATGGCGGCCCTCATGCACGGGTGCGACCTGGCAATTCTCAAATCGGGCGGACTCACCGTCACCGAGTGCCTGTGTGCGCATCTGCCGATGATCCTGCTGGGCAAATCGTACGGCCAGGAAAAGGCCAACACCACGATGCTCACCGGCATGGGAGCCAGCATGCACGTCACCACGGCACGAGAACTCATCGTTACCCTACGTCACTTGCACGACCATCCCGAATCACTCAAAGCGCTACTCATCAACGGCGAAGTACTACGCCGCCCCCACGCAGCCGAAGACATCGCCATCGCCACCATAGAGCTCGTAGGCAAACCCCAAAAGCGCAAAAGAGCCTTCTGCCGCTTCTACTGGGGCGGAAAACCCGCGCATATCCGCTAGGCGATAGTCCGCTGCTCGGCGGGAGCCGCCCATATATCATTCCATGCTCAAACATTCTCGCTGCGCTGCGAAACTGCGCGTGGAACGATATATGGGCGGCTCCCGCCGAGCAGCTACGTTTACGTGCTAGCAGCTATACCGGATCCCCACCATTAAAATCTGCAAAGGCGAAACCGAAAAATATAAATACAGTAAGTCGATGCGACAAAGGAGGCGTCCCTTTATCGCATCGACTTACTAGAAAAGTAAATATTGTTTCAAGCGAGTAGCCGCCCGCCCGGGGCTTACCTATATCGTTCCACGCGCAGTTTCGCAGCGAGCGAAGCGACGCGAGAATGTTTGAGCATGGAATGATATAGGTAAGCCCCGGGCGGGAGGGATACGAGCGCCCTAGGCGATGCCGCTGGAGCCGAAGCCTCCTTTGCCTCGGTCGGTTTCGTCTAGTTCTTCTACTTCTATGAGGTTGACCGTGGGGACTTCTTGGATGACGAGTTGGGCTATGCGGTCGCCTTTGTTGATTTGGATGTCGTTGGTGGGATCCAGGTTGATGAGGATAACCTTGAGTTCCCCTCGGTAGTGGGCGTCGATGAGGCCCGGCGTGTTGACTATAGACAGGCCCTGCTTGATGGCCAAGCCGCTGCGGGGCTGGACGAAGCCGGCGTAGCCATCGGGCAGGGCGATGGCCAGCCCCGTAGAGACCAGACGGCGTTCGAAGGGCTTCAGGACGCAGTCCTCGTTGGAGCGCAAATCCAAGCCAGCATCGGTGGGATGGGCGTATTTGGGAAGCTCAACGGTGGGGTCGAGACGCTTTATGTTGACGGTAATGTTGGACATGGAATCACCTTAGCTTGTCGAGCTCTTGCAGAAACTCATCGACGTCTTTGAAATCGCGGTAGACCGAGGCAAAGCGAATGTAGGCCACCTTGTCGATCTTGGCCAAGCGCTTGAGCACCATGTCACCCAACTCATGGGACGTGACGGCCGTCAGCGTGCGAGAGCGCAGCTCAACCTCGATGTCGTCGATAATCTCATTGAGCTTCTTAGTGTCGATATCGCGCTTGATGGTGGCGCGCATCAAGCCGACGAGCAGCTTATTGCGATCAAACCGCTGCTTGGTTCCGTCTGACTTAATGACCTCGATTGGGTCTTCGCATCGCTCGAACGTTGTAAAGCGGTAGTTACACGAGCAACATTCGCGACGGCGCTTAATGGTGTTATTTGACTCCTGCATACGGGAATCAACGACGCGGGTATGTGCCTTGCCGCATTTGGGACAGCGCATGGTACCTCCTCTTAAACGATAACAAGGGTACCATGCGCAGCGAGATAATGATTACGAACGAGCAGGAACCTTAAGATGCGCACCGGCGGCGAGCGAACCATGCTCCAGATGATTGACGTTGCGGATCATGTCGGAAGTCTCTTGCGTGGAAAGGCCTTCGATTGGATATTCTTCGGCAAGCGACCAAAGAGAATCACCAGGCTGAACGCGAATGGTCTCGTAGGTAACGTTGGAAACGGACTCGGCATACGCGGCGTGACGAGCGCTAAAGACCGACGTAGCGAGGACAAAGAAGAGCGTAAACGCAACGGCAAAGGCGATAATCGTCGGAACCTTCAGGGCAACGCGGGCCGGCGCGACTACAGCCTGCTGATTGCGCGCAGGCTTTACGGTCAAAGGCTGAAAGCCGGAGCGGCCACCCTGAACAACCGTAAAAGTGGGTTCTGCAGGCGTCTCGAGCTTAAGGGCGAGGTTTCCCTGGACCATATTCGTTACGTTCATCATGTTCTCCTCTCGCGTGTTTTGCTGAGAACAGTTTTATCAAGCCGCGCGGACAAAAATGTCTAGCGCGAGAACGAATGTTCGGTTATTATTATCTTCGAACAGTTGTTCCTGTCAAGCAAAATTCGAACATTTGTTTGACATGGGTAGAGAGGATGCCCTGATGGCTCGCAAAATTACCAAGCGTCAGCAGCAAATTTACGACTTCATCAAGGAATATCAGCAGGAGAAGGGTTATCCGCCCAGCGTGCGCGAGATGGCTTCTGCCGTGGGCCTTTCCTCCCCCAGCACCGTGCACGCCCATCTCTCTGCCCTGGAGGCGCGCGGGCTACTCAAGCGCGATGCCACCAAACCGCGCGCCCTGGAACTCTTTAACGAGGACGGTTCCTCTGTCTCAATTTCTAAATCTGACGAGCCCATCGCACCTCGCGGAACGGTCTCGCTACCGCTCGTTGGTCGCGTCGCGGCTGGGATCCCCATTCTGGCCGAGCAGAATATCGAAGACACTTTTACTATCCCGACCGAAATCGCGACTGATCAGGGTTCCTTTATCCTTGAGGTGCATGGGAGCTCAATGATCAATGTCGGCATCTTCAATGGCGATTACATCATCGTCCGTGAACAAAAGAATGCCATGAACGGCGAAATTGTCGTGGCCATGATCGATGGTTCAGCGACCGTCAAGACGTTCTACAAGGAGCAGGGACGCGTACGCCTGCAGCCTGAGAATGACACCATGGAGCCTATCTATGCAACGAATCCCGTTATCCTGGGCAAAGTCCTCGGCTTGATGCGCCGGTTCTCGTAATGCAAAAACGCATAACCATCTTTGATACCGTCCGCGGGTTTACGATGATTTCTATGGCAGGTTTTCACGCTTGCTATGATTTCGCCTACCTGTACGGCTGGGATATGCCCTGGTTTACCCAGTCAGCCTTTCAAGACATCTGGCGCGCCAGCATCAGCTGGGTATTTTTGTTTATCGCCGGTTGGATGTGCACCCTTTCGCGCAACAATATCAAACGTGCCGCCAAATACGCCTTAGCAGCACTCGTTGTCTGGTTGGCAACAACACTTGTCTCAGTCGACGATTCGGTTAATTTTGGCATCATCTACTGCATGGCCGCATGCACCGGCATCGTGGCGTTGACCGATCCCGTCCTTAAGAAGATAACGGCGAGATGGGGCATGCCCCTATGCCTTATGTTGTTCGCAATCACCTGGAGCATCCCCAAAACGATCTACCCTGTCCCCTACCTGGCGTGGCTGGGATTTCCGAGCCCTGGGTTTATCTCAGGTGATTACTACCCCATCATCCCGTTTATCTTTATGTATCTTGCAGGATACTTCGCCGCACACATAGCGCAGGGAATCGATAAGACCGTCCCTAGCTGGGCCTACGCCAACCCCCTGCCGGCGCTCGCCAGCCTTGGACGTCACGCTCTCCCCTTTTATCTGCTGCATCAGCCCATCATTCTGGGCATTTTGGAGCTCGTCTACTCGGTGCGATAACGCTCGAGCCGCGGTGCAATACGAGCCGGCAACTTCGCCACAATGCGAACGCCGTCCTCGAGATATTCCTCATGCAGAAGGGTTCCCTGCTCATGCACCAGCGTGATGAGAGCGCCCTCACGATACGGGATATCAGCGGAGAGCAACACATCGGTGGCAGCTGCCTCGCGAGCAATCCGGTCGACGAGATCGTCGAGCCCCTCGCCCGTTTGGGCCGAGAACAGAACGGCCTCCGGATAGCGACGACGGAAACTCAATCGATCGACGCTATCGAGAAGATCGATTTTATTGAATACGGTCAGCGTTAAACGCTCTCCGGCGCCGATCTCATCAAGCACGCGGTCGACAGCCTCCAGCTGCCGCTCATAGTCCTCGTCAGACGCATCTACGACTTTGAGAATTAGATCGGCACCCAAAACCTCGGACAGCGTCGATTTAAAGGCATCGACCAGACCATGGGGCAGCTTTTGAATAAAGCCGACGGTATCGGTAATCGTCATGCCGCGACCGCCGGGCAGACGATACGAACGCGTCGTCGGGTCGAGCGTAGCAAACAGCTTGTCCTGCGAAAGTACCGTAGAGCCGGTCAGACGATTGAGTAACGTCGATTTACCGGCATTGGTATAACCGGCTAACGCGACGCGAAACGCCGGTGACTCAATGCGACTCTTGGATTGAACATCGCGACGCTGTTCAACCTGCTTGAGCTCACGACGAAGCGCAGCGATCTTATTACGAATGAGGCGACGGTCGACCTCGAGCTGACTTTCGCCCTGACCAAAACGTGAGCCGATGCCGCCGCGCGTCTGCTCCTTGGCGAGATGGCTCCACATGCCACGCAGGCGAGGCAACAAATATTGAAGCTGTGCCAGCTGTACCTGCAGGCGTCCCTCACGCGTCTGAGCATGCAGGCCAAAGATATCCAGGATCAGTGCTGTGCGATCGATAATCTTTACCGGCTCGCCCACGGCTTTCTCCAAATAGGATTGCTGCGAGGGGGTCAGGTCGTCGTCAAAAATAACGACATCGGCATCCATGCGATGCACCAGGCCGCACAGCTCTTCAACCTTACCGGAACCGATAAACGATTTAGGATACGGCTTTACCAAACGCTGCGACAAGCGTGCCACGCACCGGGCACCAGCTGTGTGGGCAAGACGCTCCAGCTCATCAAGCGAGCGATCGAGCGGCCATGCATTGTCGCGCCACTCAACACCAACTAAAATGGCACGCTCGGGCTCGGGTGCCGTGGGAACAAGGGGGAAACGGGCCATTAGGCAGCCTCAATACGATGCAGGATATCCTCAACGACCTCATCGATCGTACATTCATCCATATCAAACCACACGATACGGTCATCGCGCTTAAACCACGAAAGCTGACGCTTGGCATAACGACGCGAACGCATCTTAATGAGTTCGCGGGCCTCATCCATGCTCATCACGCCATTGAAAGCATCAATGATCTCTTTATAGCCAATTGCCTGCATCGACGTCAGGGCATCTCCCAGACCCTGGGCCATAAGACCGCGGACCTCATCGACAAGACCCTGCTCAAACATCAGATCGACGCGCAGATTAATGCGCTCGTAGAGCACCTCGCGATTACGCGTCAGACCAAACCATAGGGCATGATAATGCTCGCGCGGAACACTAAACTGACTTTTTTGCTGTGCATAGGAGATACCATCATCATGCATCTCGAGCGCACGAATCACACGGCGCACGTTATGGGGATGAATAACAGCAGCCGATTCTGGATCGCGCTCGGCAAGCAGGGCATGCAGTTCTTCCTCGCCAATACGCTCGGCAAGCTCCTGATAGCCCGCACGGCGATCGTCCTCAAGTTCACCCGAGGGAAAGTCCATCTCATCGAGGGCTGCCTTGAGATATAGCCCCGTACCTCCGCAAAAAACCGGCAGGCAACCCGAACCAAGGAGACGTTCAACATGCGCGCGAGCGTCAGCCTGATAAAGCGCAGCAGAATATGCCACACCCGGCTCTACAATGTCGACGAGACGCAGCGGCGCCGTGCACTCATCGGGCGCCATCTTTGCGGTACCGATGTCCATGCCGCGATAGATTTGCATCGCATCGCACGACAGCACTTCGGACGAAAGACGAGCTGCCAAACGGTCGGCAACATCACTCTTACCAACCGCCGTCGGACCGACGATCGCAACGGAGGAAAGACCTGCCCCGGAAGAAACCATTAGCGCGGCTCGCCCACAACGGAACCGGATAAATACCAGGTCTTGGCAACGTCAACGTCAACATCAACGATCTTGCCAACAAGCTGATCGATGCTGTAACCCTCGGGGATAGGCGCATGCACGGTCTGATTCTTGGGACTCTTGCCCAGCAGGACCGCATCGTTCTTTTTACTCGTTCCCTCAATGAGCGCGGGAACCACAGTATGAAGCTCACCCTGGTTATACTCGTGTGCCGTGGTCTCGATAACCTTAACCAGGCGATTGAAACGCTCGAGAATAACCTCATGCGGCGTAGGATCGTCAATCTCGGCGGCCGGGGTACCGGCGCGCTTGGAATAGATGAAGGTATAGGCCTGAGCATAGCGGACCGTCTCGGCAAGTGAGAGCGTCTGCTCAAAGTCTTCTTCAGTCTCGCCCGGGAAGCCAACGATAATGTCGGTCGAGAGCGCGATATCGGGCATGCGGTTGCGAATGCGATCGACCAGGCCCAGATAGTCCTCGCGTGTATAACGGCGATTCATCTCTTTGAGGATCCGCGTCGAACCTGACTGGACGGCCAGGTGCAGTTGCGGCATTACGGCAGGTGTCTCGGCCATGGCGTCGATGGTCTCGGGCAGCAGGTCCTTAGGATGCGAAGACGTAAAGAAGATGCGCTCCACGCCCGTATCGCCCACGGCACGCAGCAAATCGGCAAAACGCGGCTTGCCAAACAGATCGCGACCATATGAGTTAACGTTTTGGCCCAGCAGCGTAATCTCACGCACGCCCTGGCGCACCAGACCGGTCACCTCGTCGACAATCTCCTCGAAGGGGCGGCTCTTTTCGCGACCGCGTACGTACGGCACGATGCAATAGGTGCAGAAATTATTGCAGCCTGTCATGATGGGCACCCAGGCGTGATACTGGGTCTCGCGATGCCACGGCATGCTCATGGCGTCCGTATCCTCATGCTCATTGGTGCGGATATGACGCTTACCATCAAGGAACGCCTCGGCAATGAGCTCGGCCACATGTGCAATGGAATGCGTGCCAAAGATGACATTGACGTTATCGACGTTGGTGAGCAGGCCCTCGCCATCGCGCTGCGCGATGCAACCGCCAACGGCAACCACGCGCTTGCCCGAAGGCGAAGGCGGCAGGCTTTTGCAGGAATTGCACTGACCGTACAGGCGAGTATCGGCGGCCTCGCGCACGCAGCACGTCATGAAGACAACGATATCGGCATGCGCGGGATCGAGCGCCATGAGGCAGCCATACGAATCAAGCAGACCGCTCACACGCTCGGAGTCGTGCTGATTCATCTGGCAGCCAAAGGTGCGGATAAAGTAGGTTTTACCGGCAAGAATATCGCGTACGGAACGCTGGTCCATGTGCATAAGTCCTAACGATGGGGAGCGAAACAAGGCAAGCAGAAGCTATGCCACAGGCTTAACATCATCCATGACGACGTTATCCATAGCAGCTCGATTGATCTGGTGAACGTAGATAGAAAGGCGGATGGCCGTGCGCGACTCCCCGTTAATGAGGATGTCGGAGAACACGGGCGCGCAGGAAATATCAAAACCGGTTGGAATCAAAAAACCGCGCGCGATAGCAACGGCCTTAATAGCCTGGTTGACGGCACCGGCGCCGACACACTGGATGTTGACGGGTACACCATCCTTGACCATGCCGGCGATGGCGCCGGCAACGGACGCGGGCGATGATTTGCTTGATACCTTCAGGCAATCCATGAAGAAACTCCTGCATTTAAAAGTACGTTTTAACTGCAATAACTGTATCGTACCGAGTGGACTCGGTAAAGGCACTATTCCTCTTTGGCAAGATCAAAGGTCACGGTGATTCGATCACGCGAAACACGGATCTTTGGGTCGCCGCAAAGGTTGAGATAGTACCGGGTGGCAAGGTCATTAAAGTCGCGTTCCACAGCGCGCGAAAACTGTGCCATGTCATCCTTGGCAATACGTAGCCCGCGACGATCCTTCGCGAGATCGACAGGAGCCGGCGCATGCGAGGACGAATCACGCTCGCGCAGCAGACGCGCGGTCACACCGCGAACGGGCTTAATCTGCCCTGCCAAAATGCGATGGGCCGTGCGCTCGGACATCTCAAGACCCAAACCCGAACAAATACGGATAAAGTCCTCGGCATCAGAAGCAAGGCCTAAACGATCGACAACCGGAAGCTCGCTCTCGTCATCAATGAACAGGAGACGAGACGTATCGAGCCGACTTGACGCTTGAGCATAAAGGGTCGCGGCAATCTCAGACGGAGAACCGAGATAGACATCGCAACCACGCAACTCCTCGAGCGCAAACTCACAAGCAGCGCGAATAATATTATGTGGACCGCGAGCGCAGACATAACGTCCGTCCTCATCCTTGACGGCCTGGGGCCAGCTGGACTGATCGGCACGCTCACTGAGGCGGTCGGCCGCAACGCTCACCTTGAAGGCTGAACCAAGATCGACGCCGGACGTGACCACACGGGCCTCGTCGGTGTTCTGCTTAATCGAAAACAATGCCATGCCACGACCGTGAACGCCCCAACGGTCCATCTTCATGCTCTCGAGCTTGGAGGTAACGCGGGCATCAAAGATTCGCTCTTGCATATCCTGCGGAACGCCAGAACCGTTATCCAGAAAGACAAGCGTGCGGACGCCATCTTCCTTGGTCGTGGCGAGATAGACCTTGTCGGCGCCGGCATCGCGAGCATTACGGAGCATTTCGATGACGATGTCCTCGACATGCTGAATGTCGTGCTTAGCCTGGCGCCGCTCGGCCTCCGAAACGCGGAGGCGGACATACCCCTCGCCAAGGTTCTCCTCGACGCGAAGGTTGCCCTCCCCCGACATCGACGCGATAAATGAGATGAGCTCGTTCGTGTCGCTCATGTTATTTAGCGATATCGACAGCGCGGCTCTCGCGAATCACGACGACGCGCACCTGACCGGGATACTCCATCTCTTCCTCGATCTGATGGGCGATATCGTGAGCCAGGACCGTGGACTGGGCATCGGAGATCTTGTCCGGCTGAACCATGACGTGGACCTCGCGACCAGCCTGCATGGCATAGGTACGTTCGACGCCGTCATGGGAGTTGGCGATCTCCTCGAGCTTCTCAAGACGCTTGATGTAGTTCTCGGCAGACTCGCGACGGGCACCGGGGCGAGAGGCAGAGACAGCATCGGCGGCCTGCACCAGGACATCGAGCACCGTGTTGGGGTCGACATCGGCATGGTGAGCCTCGATAGCGTGGACGATAACGGGCTTCTCGCCATAACGGCGGGCCAGCTCGGCGCCGATGACGGCATGCGGGCCCTCGACGTCATGGTCGATTGCCTTGCCCAGGTCGTGCAGCAGGCCGGCGCGCTTGGCAGTCACAACGTCCAGGCCAAGCTCGGAAGCCATCACGCCGCACAGATCAGAGACCTCGAGGGAGTGCTGAAGCACGTTCTGACCAAACGAGGTACGGTAGCGCAGGGCACCAAGGGTCTTGACGATCTCGGGGTGCAGGTCGTGGATGCCGGTATCGAAGGCAGCCTGCTCGCCAGCCTCGCGCACGCGCTGCTGAACCAGGTCGGCGGCCTTGTGATACATCTCCTCGATACGGGCAGGGTGAATGCGGCCGTCGGCGATGAGGTTCTCGAGGGCGACACGGGCGGTCTCACGACGGACCGGGTCGAAGCTCGAAAGAACGACGGTCTCGGGCGTGTCGTCGATCACGAGGTTGACGCCGGAAACCTGCTCGAAGGTCCGGATGTTGCGACCCTCGCGACCGATGATACGGCCCTTGAGGTCATCAGAGGGAATGTGCACGGAGGTAACGGTGACCTCGGCAGTGTGGTCGGCAGCGCAGCGCTGAATCGCCAGAGACAGAATCTCCTGGGCGGTCTTGTGGCACTCGGCGCGAACCTGCTGCTCGGACTCGCGAATGATCGTGGCGGCCTCGTGGGTGACCTCGCCGCGAACCTTATTGAGGAGCTCCTTGTGGGCGTCCTCGCGGGTAAGGTCGGCGATACGCTCGAGCTCGGAGGTCTGCTTTGCGCAGAGCTCCTCGAGCTCACGGGAGCGCTTCTCGACCTGACCGGCCTGGCTGGACAGCTGATGCTCGCGCTTGTCAAGCGCGTCGTTGCGGCGATCGAGGGATTCCTCGCGCTGCATCACGCGGTTCTCGAGCGTACGAATCTCGTTCTTACGCTGCTTGTCCTCGGCCTCAGCGGCCTGCTTGTTCTTGATGATCTCCTCTTTAGCCTCGAGCAGAGCCTCTTTTTTGAGGGTCTCGGCCTGACGCTTAGCATCACCGATCAGGGACTCAGCCTGTGCGTGTGCCGACTGGATTTTTTCGTCGGCCTCGTGAAGACTACCCTGCTTGGCGGTGCGCATGTAGGCAATGGCGGCGATGGCACCCAAAATGATGCCAACGAGCGCTGCGATGATAGGCATGCTCACTCCTTTTTATGGATTCGTTACACAACAAAGCGAACCGTCCTTACGAACGGCTCGCGACATTTGAGTAATATGGGCGCAGCTTATGCGGGTCGGATACAGATAAACATATAAACAAACTTATCACAGATGAGCACATATCACAAAGCAAATGACAGTGTTTATCGTACGTTGAACCACAACAACTGTCAAATAAATGGCCCCAGCACGGCGGCTAAAACGCGGTGAACGGCAGGGCCACAAAACGCATACGCCTAAACCGCACATTCCTCACGTTCGGCATCGAGACGTGCCTTAACGGCATCGGCGGCGATGTGATACGAGAAGCCCTTGCCCATCAAAAACCGAACCAGTTTTTCGAATCCGCGCGTCTCTGGAACACGCCGCTTGGCGAGCAGGGCTGACGCACGCGCCAAATCGTCTTCGACGGCAAAATAATCCTCCGGATAACCGGGAATATCATCGAGCACGACATGACGGCGCTTGAGCTCGGTCTCGATTTTACGCTGTCCCCAACCGCGCCGCTTGCGTTCCTCGATAAAGTACGAGCAAAAGCGGTTCTCGTCTAAAAAGCGATACTCGGTGGCGCGCTCGACGGCGAAATCGATCGCGGGCTGGCGAAAGCCGTAGCGTGCCAACTTGTCACAGACCTCACCCGTCGCATGGTCGCGTCGCGATAGCATCTCGGTCACCATGGTAAGTGCACATTTACGCTCGATGAGCTGCACCGCTTCACGAAAGTTATCCCAATCACAGGGAAGATCGGGGCGATTTTTGACATACAGGCGCGCGACCCGCACGGGAATCCAAATGGACCGCTCAAAACCGCCCTCAAGCTCACAATCGATATGTGCGCAAGGCTTTTTGGACGCATACCCGCTCGAGAACGAGGAGGCCGCCTTCTTATCGGGAAAGACGACCGTGGCCTCGGTCACCGTATACGACATGAGCGTAACCGCTACTCGTCGTCATCATCGAGCATGGCGGAACCATCGATGGCGTAAAGCTCGTCAAACTCCTCAGGCGCAGGCTGATCGGTCAGCTCGACCTCGGACGGAGCATCGTCATCAAACTCAAGCCCGCAGGCAAGGCGGACCTTATGCTCAATCTCGTCGGCGCAATCGGGGTGTTCGCGCAGGAACGCCTTGGCGGCCTCGCGACCGTTGCCGAGCTTATCCTCGCCATAGGCAAACCAGGAGCCCATCTTCTTGCAAATGCCGCACTCGACAGCCATGTCCAGAATCGAGCCCTCCTTAGAGATGCCCGTACCGTACATGATGTCGAACTCAGCAGAACGGAATGGAGCTGCCACCTTGTTCTTAACGACCTTGGCGCGCACGCGGTTACCGATAACCTCATCCTTGAGCTTAATGCTATCGATGCGGCGAATGTCGATACGCACCGAAGAGAAGAACTTAAGGGCGCGGCCGCCCGTCGTGGTCTCGGGGTTGCCGAACATGACGCCGATCTTCTCTCGCAGCTGGTTAATGAAGATGCATGTCGTGTTGGACTTGGACAGCGAGCCGGCGAGCTTGCGGAGCGCCTGACTCATCAGGCGAGCTTGCAAACCGACCGTGGTATCGCCGATCTCTCCCTCGATCTCGGCACGCGGGGTCAGCGCGGCGACGGAGTCGACGACGATGGCATCGATGGCGCCGGAACGCACGAGCATGTCAACAATCTCGAGCGCCTGCTCACCCGTATCAGGCTGGGAAATCAGTACCTCGTCGATATCCACGCCAATGCGCGCGGCATACGTGGGATCGAGCGCGTGCTCGGCATCGATAAATGCCACCACGCCACCCATTGCCTGGGCCTCGGCCAGGATCTCGAGCGAAAGCGTCGTCTTACCGGAGGACTCGGGACCGTAGATCTCGACGATTCGGCCGCGCGGCACACCGCCGATACCCAGAGCGGCATCGAGTGCCAGAGCGCCCGTAGGGATGGCCTCGACCTCGAGCTCGGGGCCACCGTCGCCGTACCTCATGATGGAACCCTGGCCGAATTTCTTCTCGATCTCGGCCTTGGTGGTGGCGATCATCTCATCGCGCTCTTTACCCGTCGTGCGAGCATGAACGGTACGTACGGGACCTGAATTCTTGGCCATGAAAAGCCCTCCTCTTAACAACCTGCATCGATAATAAACGAACGGCTGTTCGTGGTCAACCGTTCAGATAAATCATATGCAGCCGACCTTTCCAAAACCCAACCAAACGCCGACCAAACACTGACCAAATGCTTGACCACAAAGGACCAAATATGAACAAGGCAGGCAAAATTACGTCTACAACCAGCACAAACGCCAAATGAGCCTAAGGTCCCTATCTCCACAATTAAGGGGCCCGAAGGCCCCTTAAAACACGTCTATTCCATAGAGTTAAGCACAAGGGCAATGCGTTCCAATGCCTCCGCGACCGCATGGGCACGAACACGCGAACGGTCGCCCTCATAGTGGCAGCGCACAGAGTCCACGACCGGCACTTCCCCATCAGCCGCGCGATACGCCCAGCCAATATAGAAAGTGCCAGCCGGATCGTCCTCAGTGCCGCCGCCGGGGCCGGCATAACCCGTTGCGCTCACTGCAATATCGCTCTGGCACAGCTCCAGCGAACCCGCCGCCATCTCGCGCGCGGTCTGATGCGACACCGCGGTATAGCGGTCGAGCGTCTCCTGATCAACACCCAAAACGCGATGCTTGATCTCATCGCAGTAGGTCACCGCACCGCCACGCAGCACCGCCGAGGCGCCCGGGATATCGGCAATCGTCGAGGCGATCATACCTGCTGTCAGCGACTCAGCCGTTGAAACCGTCACGCCCCGAGCGCTCGCGCGCTCGACAATATGACGCGCCAGCTCCTCGTTATGTGCGGAAATCTGCTCAAAAGAGTCCGTCATACCCACCAGAACCTAGACCGAAAAGACGATCTTGCGGCAGTTCCAGAAGTACTGGGCGCCCGAGATAACGGTCAGGACAACGGCAACGGCGTACAGGAAGCGCGACACCGAGTAGATGCCGAGCGTCAGCGCCAGCGGGCCAAGGTGCAAGCCGGCCATCGCAAAGACGCACAGGTAACCGCAGATGGAGACCATCGTGGTCGCCGTCTTGTACTTGCCAAGCTTATCGGCGGCAACGACCACGCCGGCGGCACTCGCAACCATGCGCAGGGCGCTTACCAACAGCTCGCGGAACAAGATGATGAACACGGACCAAACCGACACGGCGCCAAAGTCCAAGAACAGCAGCAAGGCCGAGAACACGAGCAGCTTGTCGGCAATGGGGTCCAAGAATTTACCGAAGTCGGTAATCTCATTGCGCGAACGCGCCAGATAGCCGTCAACTTTATCGGTGCACGACAGGATGACGTACAGAATGAAGGCTGCGGCGGCGAGCGGGCCGTCGAAGGTGCTCCAATCTGTACCGGCAACACTCGTGTGAGAAAGCGCCGACACGATCATGAACACCGGGATAAAGACGATGCGCACACACGTCACGATGTTGGCGGGCGTCCAAACACTCGTCAGTTCCTTATTGCTCTCGTTTGCCACGATGCTCTCCTACTCCACAACATGGCCGATAAGCTCATAGCAGAAGCTATCGGTAAACTCGACCGTCAGAATATCGCCCACGGACGCCTCGCTGGCGTCCAAGTGCACCGCGCCATCGGAATCGGGCGCCTGGAACCAAGCATGGCCGATCAGCTCGGCGCCGTCCTCGGTCTCCTCGATGCCGTCGACGATCACCTGGGCGCGCTCGCCCACATGTGCGGCGGTGGCGGCAAAACCGAGCGACTCGGCCAGGTCCATGGCCTCCTGGGCGCGCTCGAGCTTGACCTCCTCATCGACCTGACCCTCCATCTTAGCGGCCAGGCTGCCCTCCTCCTGCGAGTAGGCAAAGACGCTCGTGTAGTCAAAGCCGACGGTGTCCATAAAGTCGATAAGGTCGCGGAACTCGTCGTCGGTCTCGGTCGGGAAGCCGACCATGGCCGTGGAACGGATCACAATGCCGGGGATACGCTCACGCAGATCACGGAACAGGTCCTCGAGCTCCTGGCGCGAACCAGAACGGCGCATAGCCTTGAGGATGCGCGCGTCGCAGTGCTGCACGGGGATATCGATATAAGGCAGTACCTCGGGCGTATCGCGAATCGTATCGATAAGCTCGTCGGTCATGCCCTCGGGCTGCAGGTAGAGCACGCGGACCCAGACGTTGTGCGGGCGCACGGCCTCGGCGACGGCATGCAGCAGCTGCGCCAGATTGCGCGGCGAGCCATCGGTGACGTCTTCGTCGGCAAAGTCGGTGCCCCAAATACCCGTGTCCTGGCCGATCAGCACGATCTCTCGCACGCCACCGGCAACCAAGTCGCGCACCTCGGAAATAATGCTCTCGGCATTGCGCGAGTGATAACGACCGCGGATATACGGGATCATGCAGAAGCTACAGAAGCGGTTGCAGCCATCGGAGATCTTGACGTAGGCGACAGCGCCCTCGACGGTGCGCTTGACCTGCGGAATATAGGCGGCAATCTCGCGCTCGACGCCCAGCACGCCATCGATGACCGCCACGATGCCATCCTCCTCGTCGGCCTTCACAAAGGCAGCGACCTCGGGCAGCTCATCGGGCAGATCGTCGCCATAGCGCGACGGCACACAGCCGCACATGACGATGGGGCAAGAACGAACGCCGTCCTGAACCTCGTTGGCGAGCTCGAGCGTGGTCTCGATGCTCTCGGACGTTGCGGAGGCGAGGAACGAGCATGTATTGACGATGGCGATATCGGCATCCTGTGGGTCGAATGCCTCCTCGTAGCCCGCGGCGGTCAAAAGAGAACGCATGCGGTCGGTGTCAACCTCGTTCTTAGCGCACCCGAGGGTGATGTAGAGCACGGAGCCCAACGGTGTATCCATGTTGGAGAGCAGTCCTTTCGAATGATATTAGCGATAGTTGGTGAACTGCAGCGGCTGGCCGTAGTCCTGGTCGCGCAGGAACTGGATCACGGTCTGCAACGCGTCCTTCGAAGCAGAGGAAACACGCAGCTTGTCGGCCTCGATAGTCACCTTGACCTTGAGCTTTTGGTCCTTGATGTCCTTGTTGATCTTCTTGGCGGTCGCCTGGTCGATACCCTCGACGATATGGCCGAGCACGCGCACGGTGCCGCCCGATGCCGCCTGCGGGGCATCCCACGAGACAGCCTTGAGGTCGATGCCGCGCTTGATGAGCTTGGAGCTCAGCACGTCGATAATCTGCTTGGAGACAAAGTCGGCCGGGGCGTTGATCGTAAAGAGCTTGTCGCCCTTCGAAAGCTCGATCGTGGCGCCGGAATCCTTCAGGTCATAGCGCTGGGAAATCTCGCGCGTGGTTTGCTGGAAGGCGTTGTCGACCTCTTGCATGTTGACCTCGGACACGACGTCGAAGCTGGAATCTTTAGCCATGATGTTTCCTTTCGCGTACGAGCGGCTTAGTAGCTATCGTACGAATAGTCGGTAGAATCGGTGGGCGTCTGGCCGTCAGTTGCGGTATCGGCGCCATCCGTGGACTGGGCATCGGTGCCGTCGGTGGTGCCGGTACCATCGGTGGTGTCGGTACCATCGGTGGTGTCGGTACCATCAGAACTTTCACCATTCTCGGAACCAGTCGTCTCCTTCTTGGGAACGGTGATCGTCACACGCGCCACGCCCGAGGTCTTGGTATCGTAACGGACCTTTTCGCCGTTCTTGGTAACGGTGACATCGGAAGGCTTGGACGTGGTGATCTCGATCGAGGACTCAGGCGTGTACTCCTGCTCAAAGGGGCCAGTCGCCTGGGCGCCATAGACCGACTTGCCATCGACCTTGACCTCAATCCAGGCGGTCTTTCCCTTGGCAACGGAGACCTTGACCTTCGTTACCTCGTTTTCTTCCTTTTTAGCCGTCGTCTTGGCGGCGTCCGAATCAGTCGACTCGTCAGTCGGCTCATCGGTGTCTTCGTCCTCGTCGACCGTTTCGGTCTTCTTAGAAGACTTCTTGGTCGTCGTCTTGGTAGCAGTGGGCGTCTCGGGCGTGGTCTCGGGCGTCGAAGATGCGCAGCCGCGCAGAAGTACCACGATGAGCACGATCAGCAGCAACGCCACGGCACCGATACCGGCGTAGACGATACGCGGATCGAGCCCGTTGTTTTGAGGAGCACGGGAACCGCCGCGTCCACGACTGGAACTGCTGCGGCCGCCTCCCTGAGGCATACGGCCACGATGGCTATCGGAACGGCCGCGATAGCCACCCTGGCCCTGAAGGCTGCGCTGACCCGATCGGGGCGCAAGTTCACCGCGGCCTTGATAGCCACGCTGGCCCGCACGCGGAGCCGAAGAGCGCTGGCCATACGGCTGTGATTGAGAGCGAAGACGCGGCGTCACCTGCGTGGTATCGGCGTCCGCATAGCCGCCGCGAGCACGACCGGCAGAGATACCACGGTGACCGCGATCGGAATAGCCGCCGTCGCCGTAGCCGGCACGAGGGTCACGCGCCACGCCGCGGGCAGCGGGAAGTGCACGGTCCTCGGGCATCGGCGTACTGCGGAACCGGTCACGCTGCGAGCGAATCTCCTCGCCCGAACCCGTCTCGGTAATATAACCGGCCTGCTGAGGACGCTGTCCATAGCGAGTCGAACGACCGCCCTGAACCATCAGGAAGCGCCCGTTATCGACAGAGGAACGCGAATTGACGTAGCCGGCGGCGTCCTGGAAACGACCGCCCTGCTGCGACGTCTCGCGTTCGTATGCCATCAGTTCGTCAAAGTAGGCATTGACGACCTCGCGCGGATTGAGGCCCAAAAAACGAGCATAGCTCGAAATCATGCCCTGCGCATAGCCGCGCGGCGGCATCGAAGCAAAGTTACCGGTCTCGAAAAAC
Source organism: Collinsella sp. AM23-17 (assembly GCF_003470945.1). NCBI lineage: Bacteria > Bacillati > Actinomycetota > Coriobacteriia > Coriobacteriales > Coriobacteriaceae > Collinsella > Collinsella sp. AM23-17. The sequence continues at coordinate 27,069 of NZ_QRHU01000024.1, forward strand.
TCGATGATCTGCGGCCTGATTTTGATGGTGTTGGCGACCTGCTGAATGGAAAGGCCCATTCGGCGACGCTGCTCGAGCAGCATGTCACCAAAGCGTGCAGCCATCAGAATCCTCCAAACTCACGATCTTCACGTGCCATCTCGGCGTCGACAGATTCCAGCGCGGCAAGCCCTTCCTCGTCCAACAGGACCTCGCGCGGCTTGGAACCGTCGGGCGGGCCGACGACACCCTTTTCTTCCAGCATGTCCATAATACGCCCGGCACGCGCATAGCCAACCTTCAGGCGGCGTTGCAGGCCAGATGTGGAGCCCAGCTGCGATTCCACCACAATATGGGCGGCTTCCCAAATGAGCGGATCATCGTCTTGCGGCTCGGCGACTCCGGTGCGGACAATGCCGCCACCAGCCATGGACATGGAAGCGGGCGCCACGGCGGACAGAATCTCCTCGTGGTAGTCGGGCTCGCTCTGCGACTTGACGAACTCGACAATCTCGTTGATTTCGTCGTCCGAGACAAAGCAGCCCTGGATACGGCGGGGCTTGCCCCAGTCGACCTTGGAGAACAGCATGTCGCCCAAACCGGTGAGCTTCTCGGCACCCATCTGGTCGATGATGACGCGCGAGTCGATGCCCGTGGCGACGTTAAAGGCGATGCGGTTGGTGATGTTGGCCTTGATAAGGCCCGTCACCACGTTGGAGCTGGGGCGCTGCGTGGCAACGATAAGGTGAATACCGGCGGCACGGCCCAGCTGTGCAATACGCACGATCGAGGCCTCGACATCCTTACCGGCGACCATCATCAGGTCAGAGAGCTCGTCAATGATAATGACCAGGTAGGGCATCTTTTGCGGCGGGTTGTCGTAATGCTCAAACTCGCCAGCAGCCTGCTTTTCGTTGTAGGTCGAGATCTTACGCACGTTGAGACGCTCGAAGACCTTCAGGCGACGCTCCATCTCGGACACAGCCCATTGCAGAGCGCTCGCGGCCTGCTTAGGCTCGGTCACCACGGGCACATAGAGATGCGGAAGACCGTTATAGCCCGCAAGCTCGACGCGCTTGGGGTCGACCATAATCAGGCGAACGTCCTCGGGAAGGGCGCGCATGAGCAAGGTCGTGATGATGGAGTTGATCATCACCGACTTACCAGAACCGGTCGTACCGGCAATCAACAGGTGAGGCATCTTGGCGAGGTCGGCGACAACCGGCGTGCCCTCGGCGTCGCGGCCGATGGCGAGCTCGAGCGGACCGCCCTTCACATAGGGCAGCACGTCGCCCAGATTGACGTTCTGGCGCTTGCGGTTGGGAATCTCGATGCCCACGAGCGAGGTGCCGGGGATCGGGGCAAAGATACGCACCGACTGGGCAGCGAGCGAAAGCGCGATATCGTCCTCGAGGCTCGAGATTTTGCTCACACGCTCGCCCTCACCGGGCTGCAGCTTAAAGGTCGTCACCGTGGGGCCGGCGATCCAGCCGACCACGCGGGCACTGCGGCCAAACTCAAGCAAGGTGGATTGCAGTGACTCAGCGGTCTGCTCCAGCTCCTTGTCCGAAGACGCGGCGGAAGCCGACTGCGGGTTGGCATGCAGGATTTCGAGCGGCGGAAGCTTGAGGCCGTCCTCCTCTTCGCCCTCGTTATCTGCGGCGCCGTCGTCCACTCCCCCATCACGAGCCGCAGCCGATTCGATAGCACTCGTGGCAGGCGCATCGGCAACCTTGGGATGCTTTAAGAAGTCGGGAATCTGAGGTGCGGCCGAAACAGGGTTCACGGCAAACGGCGGCTCGGACTCGTCAACCTTGTCCGGATCGTCCTCCATCGAAAGCTGTCCAGTGACCTGCCCGCGCTTGGCGTGACGACGCGGCAGCAAGGTTGTCTTGGCGGTCTCGAGCGGAGCCTCGTCGTCCTCGTCGTCACCCTCGGTGAGCTCAATCTCGCTATCGGACCAAGACGGGTCGGGCTCGCTTGTGTTGAGCTTGGGCGCAGCCTTGCCCTTCTTGGCATGGCGGCGCGGCAGCAGCGTGGTCTTGGCGCGCTCGGCTTCAACCGACTCGGATACGTCGACAAATGGGTCATCGTCCTCGTCGTCATCCAAAACCGGGTCGACATCGCCACCCATGACCGTGGTCACCGCGGCGTCAGTCCCCTTCTGGCGCAGAATGCTCAGGTGCGGACGAGCGACGCCGGGAACAGACAGGGCCTCTTCATCGCCCCACGGGCTCGCATTGACATCGGCACGTCGACGCTCGGCAAAATCGGCAGCGCGATCGCGTGCGGAGCGCAAAACGCCACCCACCGAAAAGCCGATAATGACCAAACCAACGACGACAAGCCCCAGCAAGACAACCATGGCGATAGGTTTACCCAGGGCGTTTTGCAAGGCACTTGCGATAAAGGCGCCAATGTAGCCGCCCGACACGGAAAGGTTCTGCGGCGTAAACATAAGGTCGCACGAATCGCTCGTGCCCGGCACCATCAGCGAAAGAATGGAGACGACGGCGATAAAGACCAAGGCGCCGCCCGCAACAGAGCGCACGTTGAGCGGCGAGTCCTCACCCAAAAAGAGCGTGGCGGCAAACAGCAAGATGACGATCGGCAGCACGTAGGCGCCCAGACCAAAGCCCAGGTGGTAGAAACCGGCAACCGCAGCCGTCACGGGCGCTGTTGCCGGAGAGATCACGGCAATGAAGGACGCGATCGCCAAAACGGCGATGACCACACCGGCGATATCGCGATTGGCCGAAGGCTCGACCAAGGGCTCAAAATCGTCGAAGTCTGCCTCATGGCCCTTATTGGCACGAAGATGGGAACCGGCACCCTTAGCAGATGCCGGTTGGTTGTTGGCCTTATTGCCTTTGGCGTTTTGTGCAGATCCGCGCGCCAAACTAAACCTCCATGACGACCGGGATGATCATCGGGCGAGTGCGCGTACGGCTCCAGATAAAGTTGGAGAGCGAGTCGCGCACGGCCTTGCGAATGGCGTCGGAACCGCTGCTGGTAAAGCTGAACTTGCCCTTCTCGATCGTCTTCATGATGGACGCGGAGGCATCCTCGGAGAACTGGTCGTCGATGGCAAACGAAACGCCGCGGCCCGAGAACTCGATGGCCTCGATCTTCTTGTGCTTGAGCGAGACGATGGCGACAGCCGTAACCATACCGTCGTTGGCGAGCTTCTGGCGATCGCGCAGGACGATGGGGTCGGTATCGCCGATGCGCAGACCGTCGACGTAGACGACGCCGGACTCGACGGGCGTGCCGCGCTTGACGATACCACCGCGCATCTCGAGCGTGTCGCCGTTATCGAGGATAAAGATATGATCGTCCTTGATGCCCATCTTGCGGGCCAGCTGGGCATGGGCGCGAAGATGCACGGCCTCACCGTGAACCGGCATAAAGTACGTGGGCTTGGCCATGGCCATCAGGAGCTTGAGCTCCTCCTGGCTACCGTGACCCGAGACGTGGACGAGAGCGCGGTTCTTATCCCACACGTCGCAGCCGAGCTTGGCCAGGCTGTTGACGACCTGCTGGACGGCCTTCTCGTTGCCAGGAACGGGAGTTGCCGAGAGGATAACGGTATCGCCCTCGTGAATGGAGAGCGTCTTGTGCTCGCCATTGGCCATGCGGGACAGAGCCGACAGCGGCTCGCCCTGCGAACCAGTGCACATGACGACGATCTTGTCGTCAGGCAGGTTATCGATATCGAAGGCATCGATGATATCGGCATCATCGATGTTGAGGTAGCCCAGCTCGCGTGCCACGCGGGTGTTGGTGAGCATGGAACGACCGGTCACGACGACCTTACGGCCGCACTTGCGGGCGGCGTCGCAGATCTGCTGCAGACGATGGATGTGGCTCGAGAATGACGCAACGAACACGCGGCCCGGAGCATTCTTGATGGCATGCAGCAGATTGGGGCCAACCTCGGCCTCGGACTTGGTAAAGCCGGGGACCGTAGCGTTGGTGGAGTCGGACAGAAGCAGGTCGATGCCCTGCTTGGCAAAGCGGCTGATAGCGGCATAGTCGGGCGTGACGCCGTCGATGGGCGTCTGGTCGAGCTTAAAGTCGCCGGTGTGCATAACGGTGCCTTGATTGGTGCGGATGAACACGCCCAGAGCGCCGGGGATGGAGTGCGTCATCGAGAAGAAGTCGAGCGAGATGCCGCCGAGGTTGACATGGCTGCCGTCCTTGACCTCGCGGAACTTGGGTGCGCGGATGCGGAACTCAGAAAGCTTGCCCTCGATAAAGCCAAGCGTCAGCTTGCTCGAGAAGATGGGCACCTTATTGTTGAGGTCCTGCAGCAGATACGGAAGCGAACCGGTGTGGTCCTCGTGGCCGTGGGTGACGATGATGCCGCGGAGCTTCTCCTCGTTCTCAAGAACATAGGTGTAGTCGGGAAGCACCAGGTCGATACCGGGCTGGGAGTCATCCGGGAACATGAGGCCAGCGTCGACGAGCACCATGTCGTCGCCGCACTCGAAGACCGTCATGTTCTTGCCGATGCCGTCAAGGCCGCCAAGCGGGATGATCTTCAAGGGAGATGATTTTTTAGCTGCCATAGGTTAGTGTGGTTTCCTTTCTTCGAAACGGGTCTGGAACAACCGACGGGGCGCTTCTGGCAAACCGACCGCCGGGAACGTACAAACATGCATCGCAGAGTCGATGCAATAACCACAGTATGATACCCATTTGCCCACCAACAGACCACCCATGCATCAAAGCCCCATCCAAACCGGTCTATCCCGCCGGTTTCCCGTGGGGCGGGCACTGATGAAGTTTCCTGCTCTACAGTCCTGCTCACGACGGAGGCCACATT